>SKQX01000057.1 GCA_007118795.1 Thermoflexales bacterium
GCGGACGTGCAGGTGCGCGACTTCCGGGGGTATGCAGGTCCACAGAATGCCGCGATCTATGCCCTTCTTACGTTTGCAGAAGAGAGCGGCCTCGTGTGCGTGGATGCTATGCTGACCGCGGTACGACAGAGCTCTATTGGAAGACACATACCGCAGGGGTTGCTGGAGAGGTTTGAGTGAGCTTACCCGAGTGATCTGTGTCAACCAAGTGGGGGTGATCGATGAGCGGCCCTACTCCAGAGCAGCCGTCCCATCGTGCCGCTGGTGGCCGACACGATGGTGTGACGCTGTCCCACGCTGGTGGTGAACCGGGAGAGGAAGCGCTTTCGACGGCGTAGGTTTGACATCTTGGGGCCATCCGGTACACTTCTTCAGAGGAACCCGGTAAATCACGGCTAAGATGGATCATACAAGCGGGTGCGGTGGCGTGTATCCAAGATGTCGCTGGAGCGACGGATCGGCAGCTTGCCCAAGGATTGTCTGTCATGATGTCAGTACCGACTAGCGAGACAATTGACGAGGCTATGGAACGATACCTGGACTACCTCAAGGCCTCTCGGTCGGTGGCCACGTCCCAGACGTATGGCACAGGTCTCAATCATCTGCGGGCCTATCTGGAAGAGATAGGGCTACCCCCCGGCCGTTGTCGAGTGGCTGTGTTAACTCCCGGTGTCATCACTGACTTTGTGACCTGGCTCTACGAGTACTTGGTGACGGAGGTAGCGGGCGGTGACGAGCGGCGCGTATCGGAAGCGACGAAGGCCACCTATTTCGCCGCGGTCTCCGGGTTTCTTGACTACCTGGTGGTGGAGACCGAGCAGCTGGCGCTGGCAGGGACTGCCCACGATGCGGTTCGGCGGGCGCTGGCGCGCGCCAGCCGCCCCAAGAACAGAGAGAAGCTCCCGCCAGACAAACTGCCATCGCGGGAGGTGGTCAGAATGGTGCAGCAGGAGGCCCGCCGCCCACTGGATTTGCCTGAGGACACTCCGGAGGGCACCAGACGCCGTCAGACGCTAATCAGGTTGAGAGACATCGCCATCATTGAGGCACTCTTGAGCTCAGGCATGCGGGTAGGAGAGCTAGTGCGTCTGGAGCGCGGGCATCTGCTCTACGAGGTTCAGGGGGCGATGGTGAAGTATGGCAAGGGGGGAAAGGATCGCGAGGTTCTCTTCTCCGAGCAGGCCTGGCGGGCGATGCAGTCGTACCTGAAGGCGCGTCACGATGGCTCACAGAACCGCCCGCTAGCCAGTCTGCCGGTCTTCTCGCGTCACGACCGCCGGGCTGGAGGCAAGGTGCTGGCGCTCTCGCCCCGGAGCGTGCAGAACAGATTCGTTGAGCTGGCGTCACGGGCCGGGATTCTGGAGCGGTTTCACCTGACTCCGCATACGCTGCGTCATTACTTCGCGACGGAGTTCCTCAGCGAGACTGGGGATCTGGCCCTTACACAGTATGCGCTGGGTCACGCCTCCCCGGCCACGACCCGCATTTATGCCAAGACCAAGCGAGAGGACTATCGGCGGGCTCACGATCGCGTTTTCGGGGGAGAGACCGATGAACCGGACTTCTAAGTCATACTCACCGGGGGAGAGCCTGCGGGCTGCTGTCAAGAGGGTCAGGTGGGCGTTTCGTGGCTAGGACGATCGAAGCCCCATCCAGCCAGGAGGATGGCGTGCCCACGGCGTTAGTCAGAACCATGCGGCCCAGGCAATGGTTCAAGAACGTCTTCGTATTTGCCCCGCTCATCTTCGACCAGAAGCTGTTCGATCCCGCGTACCTCGCCCGGACGATGGCCGGTTTCGCACTGTTGTGTCTGGTGTCGGGCACGGTCTATATCATCAACGACCTGGCCGACATCGACAAGGACCGCAATCATCCAACGAAGCGTTGCCGGCCGTTGGCCTCTGGATCACTGGGCGTGCGCACGGCCACTCTCGTAGCCGTTCTGATTCCGCTCATCGCTCTGCCACTGGCCTTCCTACTGGAACTGGCGGTAGGTGTGATCCTTACAGGATACCTCGTTCTCCAACTCAACTATTCCCTGTGGCTGAAGGACGTGGTGATCGTGGACGTTCTGGTTCTGGCCAGCGGATTCCTGCTGCGCGTGGCGGCGGGTGTGCCCCTGGTCGAAGCTGAGCGATTCTCGCCGTGGCTCTATGTCTGCATGACGTTACTGGCCCTGTTGATCGGATTTGGCAAGCGGCGTCACGAGCTGGTGCTTCTGAGGGAGGACGCCAGCGGGCACCGGCAGAGTCTACAGGAGTACAACCTGGCCTTGCTAGATCACGTCATCAGTATCGTGACAGCGTCTACCTTGCTGGCGTATGCCCTCTACACCTTCTCGGCGCCCAATCTCCCACCGAATCAGACGATGATGCTGACGATTCCCTTTGTGCTTTACGGGATCTTCCGCTATCTCTATCTCATTCACGTGCGGGGGATGGGGGGGGCCCCTGAGGAGATCGTACTCACTGATCGGCCGCTGCAGGCGACCATCGTCCTGTGGGGCTTGGCCGTGACGCTGGTCATCTACGTCCTGGCATAGACCCAGCCCAAGCCAAAGGAGATCTTGACGCGTATGACCCGTCCGCCGATTCACCAACACACCACATTTCTCTACACCCGGGACCTGACCGCAACCGCCCGCTTCTACGAGGACGTCATGGACCTGCAGTTGGCGTTGGATCAGGGCGACTGCCGCATCTACCGGGTCGGGCGAGACGCTTTTCTGGGGTTTTGCGAACGCGATGAGACACCGACACATCCGGTGGGCGTCATCTTGACCATCATCACGAACGACGTTGACGGCTGGTACCGCCATCTCGCGGATCAAGGTGTGGCGTTTGAGAGCGAACCGACCCTGAACCCAAGGTACGAGATCTACCACTGCTACCTGCGCGATCCCAACGGATACCTGATCGAGATTCAACGGTTTGAGGATCCTGCCTGGGCGGAGGTGGTCTAGTCGGCAGCGGGCAAGAACACCGCCAGGGAGCGGATGCATCCCCCCGGTGGGACACCGGGATACAGGGCAGAAGGAGCAACGACGATGAAACTACTCATCCGCTGGGTTATCACAGGACTAGCCCTCTTTGTCGCTGCGTGGGTTGTTCCGGGGATCACTGTGGAGGCCGATGGTTGGACCGCGTATGCGGTCATGGCGGTTCTCCTCGGACTGATCAACGCCATTGTTCGCCCGGTCCTCAAGCTGCTCACCTGTCCGCTGATCATCCTGACGCTGGGCATCTTTGTGTTGGTGATCAACGGGTTCACGTTGTGGCTGGCTTCCAGGATTGCCCAGGACTGGTTCGGCGTCGGCTACTCCGTCGAGAGTTTTGGCGCTGCCTTCCTGGGAAGTCTGATCGTAAGCATCGTCTCGGTGATCCTCTCAGCGCTGGTGAGGGAGGAAGAAAGGCGCCAGTGATAATCCAGTGACGTATCCTACCCGTTAGCGGGAAGATCTACCCAGTCCCTCGTCGATGACCCAGAGCTTCCTTACCAGGGCTCTATCATTCTCGCCGTTGAGGTGACCGGCACTTCGGTCAAGATCTCGGAAAACTGAATCCGACGCTCTCTTACGCCAACCTGGGCCATCATGCTGCGTTCCCAAGTGCCGGCCACCTTGGCCACAGAAGAACGATAAGTCCCTGCTTCCTTACCCAACGAGCCGAGGGAGGTTTAGCGACACTGGATCACCCTTGGCCAGAGATCTGTCAATCGAGCCTCATTACCCGCACCCGGGCACCCGCCGGTGCACAGTCCCAGTCCTCCGGGATGATGGCTAGGGCATTGGCCTTGACCATCGAGCTCAGGATACCCGATCCCTGCGCGCCAGTAAGGTAGGCGCGGTACTCGCCGTCCTGCCATGTCAGCCACACGCGCACGAAGTGGCGCCGATCGTCCTTGTGGGGGATGTCGTCCATCAGGGTGGCCGCCACCGTGGGACGCTCCCAATGCCTCGCCCCCTGCATCTTGAGGAGCACCGGCCGGACGAAGATCTCGAAGGAGACCATGACCGATACAGGGTTGCCAGGGAGACCCAATACAGGAACTGGCCTCGCTCCGGACCCCTGTGAGGGGCAGGTACGAAGATGACCGAAAGCGAGAGGCTTACCGGGCTTCATCCGCACGCGCCAGAAATCGATCTCCCCCTCAGTGGCGAGAACCTCCTTCACCAGGTCGAAATCACCCACAGAGACCCCTCCAGACGTTAGGACAAGGTCCACGTCCTCCTTCAACCCGGCCTTAAGCTTGCCGGTCAACGCTTCGGTTGTATCGCGGGCGATGCCCAGCAGCAGCGGTTCGCCTCCGTGCTGGATCACCTGGGCGGCGTTGGAGTAGCTATTCGAGTTGCGAATCTTCCCGATAGTGAGGGGCTCGTCAAGGGAGATGAGCTCGTCGCCTGTGGCCAGGATCGCCACGCGGGGCTTTCGCGCAACGGCCACCCGCGAGTGCCCCAGAGCCGCCAGCATCCCTATCTCCTGGGGCCGGAGGGCCGTACCTCGCTCCAGGGCGAGAGTCCCTGCACGCACGTCCTCGCCCGCCGGCCTGACGTAGTTCCCCGGGTCGACCCGAACGTAGACCCGGACGTAGCCGTCCTGCTGGTCCGTGTCCTCGACCCTAACGACCGCATCAGCTCCTGGGGGCAGGGGGGCCCCAGTCATAATCCGGATGGCGGTACCGGGCGTCACCGCTTGCCGAGGCACAGCGCCAGCGGGGAGGTCGCCGACAATACGGAGACGAGTAGGGGACTCTGGGGCTGCCTGCGCAGTCTCGTTCGCCCGCACCGCGTAGCCGTCCATGGCAGAGTTGGCGTGAGGAGGCAGATCCTCATCCGCGTGCACATCCGAGGCCAACACACGACCGACAGCCGCCAGGATGTCCACTCGCTCTGTTGGAAGGGGCTCGAACACCCGCAAAACCCGCTGCTGGGCCTCCTCAACACTCAGCATAGGCCCTCTCATGGGGTGGTCTCCTCGCACCCCTTGCGTTCACTTCTCCACTCCGCTCCGTCCGCCCACACCTCTTTCTTCCAGATGGGCACGATCTGTTTCAGCCGATCGATGGCGTAGTGCGTGGCAGAGAAGACCTCGCGGCGATGAGGTGAGGCAACGGCAATGACCACAATCGTCTCCCCAATCTCGATCCGTCCGATGCGGTGGACGATGGCCACCTCCTCGATGGTGGGCCAACGGTCGCGGATCTCCGCACCGATGCGGCCCAGCTCCTGTTCGGCCATCTCCGGGTAGGCTTGGTACTCGAGGTATAGGGTCTCCCGCCC
>SKQX01000165.1 GCA_007118795.1 Thermoflexales bacterium
AACTCACCCTCGAAGCGCATCTGATACGTCTCAGACACCAGCAGGGAGCCGTCCGGCTGAACGTGGATGTCGACATCATACCGCTCGTAGGTGACACTTCTCTGCGGCTGGGGAGCTGCACCCAGAGCCAGCACAGCCACCACCACTAACAGATAGGTCAGCCAGCGTCTGTTCATGGCATTCACCTCCGGCCGGGGGCGAGGACGATCCGCCACGAGCCCAGGTGGAAGGCTTCCCCGGGTTCCACCGGGCAGCCCTCCAAGTGTAGACCGGTGACCAGAGGCATTGTTAGCTCGTCCACGGTCACTGTATAGTTGACGCCAGGAGCGGCGTTGAAGTCAACATAGCCCGGCCCTTGAGCTGGTTTCAGCCCCGTCACCGCCCGATCGGTGCCGTCCGACCAGACGAGCCAGATGACGACGCCCGGTACTCCTTGCCCGTCCTCGTCGACGACCACTACCTGGATCTGAGGGTCCCGTTCGGAGTCGCACAACTGTTCCTGGTCGTCGAGGCTTAGTTGGCTAAGGAGCGATGAGGGGGGCCCCGGCGTCACCGCCGTGCTGGAGGGGTAAGTGGTCACTGGTGCTGGGGTGCGCTGGGCGGTGTCCAGCGACCAGGGGATCAGAGTGGGGGTTGGCCAGGGGGTGAGGGTGGGGGCTGACCATGCCGGGAGGTCTGCGGCCTGGGCGTCACGGCTGTAAAGCCGCATGGCAGGCGTGTCGACATCATAGGCCTTGCCTAGCGTCGTCAGTGGGCGCAGTACGTCCGGTGGGCGTCCCGCGGCTGCATATGCTTCTATGAGTAGTCCAAGCACTTGAGTCACCTCATCCTCATCCAGCTGGTTCAACCGCGCCCGGGCTTGCTCCAAATCTTCATCAGCCACGTAAGATAGGGCGGTGAGGATCACCCAGTCGTGCCGGTTATCCGAGCGGAGAAGCCCCGGATGGGTGTCGTTCACCGGAACCGGATCGACCATCCAGCCGTAGATCAGGCCCAGGATTACGCCGAGAACCAGACCGGCAATCAACGCCCCGCGAGGTACGGAAAGGTGCATAGATGGCCCTGCAGATGGCGGGGCGAGGTCAGATCCGTTGCATCAGCCTCGACGTCCCGTTCGAGCGCCTGAGTCAGGTGGATCAGTCGAGCTATGTCCTCGTCGCGACCGCTTCCTCTTTTCAGCCGTTCCGCCACCTCGCGCACAGACGCCGCGGGCTCGTTCGACTCGAGCCGATCGAGGCGCTGGCGAGCGCGGGCCAGATCGCCTTCGGCCTCGTAGGCCGTGGCGACGATCAGGATGTACTCATCGTGGAAGTCCTGGCGCAGAACGGCAGGCGACGTGTTGGTGTACGTCACCGGCCACACCCGCCAGGCGATAGCCAGCCCTATCGCTGCCCCGATCACGGTGCCAGCCACGACACCCGCTGCCCAAAGCCCACCCTGTCGTGCCATTCGGCGCGCCCTTGTCCATCAGAAGACGCGGCGTCAGAGGGCTCGTGGTTGGCCGTGGACGCCGCGATACGTGTTCGATAGAGGAATGCCGGAGGTGGGAATCGAACCCACATGGGTCAAAGCCCACACGATTTTGAGTCGCGCGCGTCTGCCTGTTCCGCCACTCCGGCTCAGGTTGAGAGTATACCAGAGAATGAGACTTGGGTCAACTTCCCGCGACCCCGAGCCACTCCGGCGGGTCTTAAGCCGGCGGGGGCTGGGGGGGGGTGGTTGCGCGCTGAGAAGCGGGTGTTGAGGAAACTCGACCTCACGGCACGAAGTGGGCGCGCTAGGCCTGGCCCTGAGAGAGAGGCGTGGCGGGCAGGGCGATGGGCGCTGCGGGATAGGGGGTGGGACCGCGGCCGACGAGACGTGGCACGAGGCGAAGAGGTGACAAGGCGCTGGAATGGGCACAGCGGGTGAGTAGCGAACGGCGGCGAACGGGGGTTCGAGGAGGAACAAGGTGCCCTGGCCCGAGGGGGATGGCCTAGGTGGTGGAGACGCCACCCGTCTCAACTGGACAACCCCCACTCTGTTACGGTATCATGATAGGTACGTTTGAAGGATGGAACAGTGCCTAACTGGTCGATTCGCTAAGTGTCTAAGACCTGACAGGTCTGGCACCTCTTCCCAAAGCTGCCAAACAAAGGGCTCTCACGGGCGGGACCCGGTGACAAGTGACAATCGCAGACCTGTCAGGTCTTCTGACAAACCTATCGAGAGAACCACTAACAGAGGCTAAGGAGGCAGACAGTGGCGGATCCATTGCAGCTTTTCTTCTACCCCGAGGGTGTGGCCGTGATCGGCGCCAGCTCGAGCCCAGACAAGCTCAGCTACGGAGTGCTCCACAACCTCGTCACCCATGGGTACGACGGCGGTGTCTATCCGGTGAACCCCCGCGGAGGTCAGATTCTGGGCCGGAAGGTCTATCCCTCCGTAGCGGAGGTGCCGGACCCGGTCGACCTCGCGGTCATCATTCTGCCTCCCGATCTCTCGATCGAGGCCCTGGAGGAGAGTGGGGAGCGGGGCATCAAGGCTGCCGTCGTGGTTGCCAGTGGTTTCGGCGAGCTGGATAGCACGGGCGAGGAACGGGAGGCGCGGCTGCGGGAGGTGGCCGAGCGATACGGCATGCGGGTCATCGGACCCAACTGCATCGGTGTGCTCGACACAACCTCACGAGTCGACACCACGTTCCTGACGGCGATGCCAAAGGTCGGAGGTGTCGGGTTTGCATCCCACTCCGGCGCCATCTGCGGGGGCACCGTCGATTGGGCCAACGTGGTGGGGTTCGGCTTCTCCCGGATCATCAGCCTGGGAAATCAGGCCGATGTGAACATGGCCGACGCACTGGCTTCACTGGCCGCGGACGAACGTACGGAGGTCGCCGTCGCGTACATCGAGGGTCTTCCCCAGGGACGCCAGTTTGTCCACGTGGCGCAGGAGCTGACGCAGAAGAAACCTCTCGTCGTACTCAAGGCCGGACAGACTCCCAGCGGCACCCGCGCCGTGGCGTCCCACACCGGGGCGTTGGCGGGTGAGAACCGTGCCTTTGAGGCGGCCGTTCACCGTGTCGGTGGCATTGAGGTGGCGGATCTGCAGGAGATGCTTGATGCCAGCCTGGTTCTGGACTACTGCCGTCCGCTGTCGGGACCGGGGATCGCACTCCTTACCAACGCAGGGGGACCTGGGGCAGTGGGCGCCGACGCATTGGATCGCCAGGGACTCCATCTGGCCGAGCTCAGCGGGGATACCCAGGATCGCCTGAGGGAGGTCTGCCCGCCGGGCACGATGGTGGGCAACCCCATCGACATGCTCGGCGGGGCGGAGCCAGAGCACTATCGGCTGGCCCTGGAGGTCCTCCTTGATGCTCCTGAGGTGGATGGGATTCTGGCGCTCTTCGTCCCCCAGGCCCTGACCGGGCCGCCCGAGGTGGCCACCGCCGTGGCTCGGGGTGCTGAGGGAGCGGGCAAACCCGTGGTCTGCTGTATCTTCGGGGGAGAGGATATCCATGAGGCCGCGCGGACCCTTCACCAGTCCGCGGTGCCCCACTACCTCACACCGGCACGAGCGGCTGTCGGGCTGGGCACCCTTTGGCGCTACCACGCTATCCAGAAGCGCCCCTTCGTCGACCCGGAACCGATTCTCGACGTCAATGGGCAGAGGAGTCGCGACCTGTTGGACAGGGGAAAGCGTGAGGGACAGCGCGTCCTGGATGCCCAACTCGGGACGGAGATCGGAGCCGCCTATGGGCTCTCAGTGCCGCCGTCGGGGCTGGCGCAAACGGCCGACGAGGCGGTGAGCCTGGCCGACGAGATCGGCTACCCGGTGGCTCTGAAGCTTGTCGACCCCGAGGTGGTGCACAAGAGCGACGTCGGAGGCGTCGTGCTTGGGTTGGAAGAGCCCGGGGCCGTGCGGAACGGGTTCGACGAGGTGGTAGGACGAGGTCAACAGGCCTTCGTCCAGAAGATGGCCCCCGCCGGGCTCGAGGTGATTGTCGGCGCGCAACGAGATCCGCAGTTTGGCCCACTGCTGATGTTCGGGCTGGGGGGCGTCTATGTGGAGGTGCTGCAGGACGTGGCCTTCCGCCTGGCGCCGCTTACTGACGAAGATGCGCGGGACATGGTGATGGACACCGCGGCCGGAAAGCTGCTTGAGGGGGTGCGCGGACAACCAAGGCGGGACATCGAGGAGGTCGTGGACACCATTCGACGCGTGGGACAGTTGATGGATGATCTCCCGGACGTGTCTGAGGTCGACCTTAACCCGCTCATCGTGGGGGAGGACGAAGTCTGGGCCGTCGACGTGCGGATTGTCGTGGAAAGCCAGTCGTAAGCGGATGCCCCAGACCGCCCGGCTCCTGCCAGAAAGGTCAGTCCAGGGAATCCAGCGGGTGTTGGTGACCCCTGAGTCGTTCAACGGACTTCAGGAAGCTGGGTCCACCTCGAGCGGCTAGGCCCAGGCCGAGCCACCGCGCAACGAGTTGGAGGCGATGAGCCAACGCGGTGACATCCGTGTGCCTTTGACGCAGACCCCGCTTCGTGTGATAATACCTTGCGGTTGTCGACCGAAACGATCGGTGCCATTGACGACGTAGGTAGTCTGGAGAGAACAGATAGACGAGCAGGCTTTAATCGCCTCCGCGCAGCGAGGGAATCTAGACGCGTTCAATGAGTTGGTGCTGGCCTACCAGGATCGAGTCTACAACCTTGCCTACCGCATCATGGGAGATCCCGCCTCGGCCTCAGACGCGACCCAGGAAGCCTTTATTTCCGCATTTCAGCACATCGAGGGCTTCCGTGGCGAGCACCCTAGCTCGTTCAAGTCGTGGCTCATGCGCATCGTTTCAAACGCTTGCTACGATGAACTGCGCCGGCGGAAGCGGCAGCCTATCACGTCCATCGAGGACTTCGAGATTGACGAGGAGGCAAATCCGGCGCTGATCAGCGAGGCCGAGGGGCCGGAGGAATACGCCGAGCGCGATGCGATGGCGCGGGCGATCGAGAGCGGAATTCAGACCCTGCCGCCGGATCAGCGGGTGACACTGGTGCTAGCCGATGTGCAGGGATTCAGCTACGAGGAGATCGCCGAGGCCACCGATGCCCCTCTGGGCACTGTGAAATCGCGACTGGCCCGGGCTCGGGCCAAACTCCGTGACTATCTCCGGGAGCGAACGGAACTTTTGCCCGTCCAATACCGTCTTACATGACAGAGGGGAGACCTGCCTGAAGAGATGGAACAGAGAGCCTGAAGGGCTCTCGGCATCACGATGACCGTCGTGCCCCTTGA
>SKQX01000266.1 GCA_007118795.1 Thermoflexales bacterium
GATGCCAGCTCGCACAGCGTCGAGGGCAGCGTGCCAACACCCAGGGCTGCGTGACCCACGTTCCAGACGAGACCGCCAAAGGCCCCAAACACAACGAAGAAAGCTACGGATAGAGCAACGGATCGGCCTAGCTTGTTCAAACTCGATATCCTCTCCACTCAAGTGGCTCCCGTGCAGCGACGGCACCACGTGGGCAAGAAACAGGTCCTATGGACGCCAACAGCGGGCCTCGACTCAAGTACCGGCATTTGCGCACCCGTGACACGGACCGAGACCGCCGAAGCGACACTCGCCAACAACCGGGAGCACGTCAACGAAGCTGTGAACCCGGATCCGCCAGACTGTCAAGATAGCTCTGCAGAATGACGGCTGCCGCTATGGCGTCGATCTCGCCACTCGCCCGGGCACGCCGCCTCCCTGGTTCTTTTCGGGTTTTGAGGAGGATTTCGTGAGCCGCTTCCGTTGAGAAGCGCTCGTCCCACTGAACAACCGGCACTTCCAGGTGAGCGGCCAACCCCTCGGTGTAGCCATCGACTCGCCTCGCCTGAGGGCCGACCGTGCCATCCAGGCTGAAGGGCCGGCCGACCACAACGAGGCCCACATCGTGCTCGTCCACCAGAGACGCTATGGCCGCAAAGTCCCCCTGCGTCGATGTATGGTCCAGGGTCTCTAGCGGCCGGGCGATGGTTCCAGTGGGATCGCTGATGGCGATCCCTATATGACGATCTCCGACGTCGAGGCCGAGATACCGCATCATCACCCAGCTGGGATCGGGGAGGCCTGGGGCGTGACTCTCACCTTCATACGGATGGGCAGCAGGGGCATCCGCTCCAGCCAGCTCAACACGTCGGGCCACTCCGGCCAGACGGTGATCTGCGGGGGTTCGGCCAAAGGGTAATCGGCCATCAGAATTGTCTGTGTATCACAGACAGATTGACCGCGCACGGAGCGGACGACCTCATCCGGATCGATGACCGCGGCGGCGTAGCCACGACCGCTGACAGCAACGGTGAACCAACCCAGCGCATCCTCATCCTGCCTCACCGCCCCGATGTCGAAATCGGCCTCGATCAGCTGCTGGTTGGGGAGCAGCTTCTCTATCAGCCCCCGGTACGCGATCCCCTGAACGTCCGCCGCGTCCACGGCCTGCCCGCTGATCAACAGCCGCAGGTTGAGCGACACGGTCTCCGACTCCTCACCGACAAAATGAGAGTACGCCTTCTTCGGCACAGACTCGACGCGGAGGGACTCCCGCGGTAGGAACTCGTACGGTTCGAGCAAACTGTGGAGATCGTGGTGGGCGTCATTCAGCAACTCCTGGGTGAGCTGCTCCCGCAGCCGATCATAGTCATCCTGGGTGACCACCTGGATATCCTGCGGCTCGGCCCCCTTCGTGGGCTGAGGGTTAATCACGCGCACCGCCGAACCCACCACCCCTTCCACCCGGTTGATCTGTAGCGCGCCGACGTTGCCGGTCCGCTCATCCAGTGCTGTGATCGGTGCTGTGCCCTGCCCATCAACTGCCAGCACCACGTCCGCGGTGGTGCGGAAGCGGATGGGATAACTCGTCGAAGACGTACGCACGATGGTCCCTGCCGGGACCACGTAGTCCTGGGGCAATAGGTTGATGAACAAGACCTCCCCGGTGGCACGCCCCACGATAACCGTCTGCGTGCCGGTAGTCGCCACCTCGGCCGTGCGCTCGACCTCAAGCCCTACTCGCCGCGTGGGAACGCTCCCTGCTACCGCTCCTGTCTCGCCCGTGGCAGCCTCACCGCCGAAGTACTGCGCCGTCTCAGTCTCGGGGTTGACCGCCACCCGCACATCCACCGTGACCTCCGCACCCGAAGGAACCAGCGTGACCTCCGCCCGCGGGCCAATGGCGTATGCTGTAGCCGCCAGCACGACGACGACCAGACCAAACAGAGCAAGCCGGATCCCCGTCCCCATCCGGCTGAGCCAGGTAGGCCGGGGTCGCTTCCGCTCTCGCTGGAGGTCGACCTCCGGTGCCCACCAGGGTCTAGGCGGAGCCGCAATCGGCTGATCGCCCCTTCCCTTCCACCGCGACGCCGTATGGGCAGCCTCCACAGTGCGGAAGACCGGGACTCCACCCTCCCGTGCCAGCCGGCGTCGTTCGGGATCAGCGGAGACTACGGCGACCTCCTTTCGCTGCCGGAGGGCCTCACGGCGAAGAAGGTCGAAATCGAGGCTTCGGGAGAGAAAGTCGAGCTCCCACGGCAAAACGAGCACCACCCGCCGATCGGCCACGGCGCTCAGGCGGTAGCGCAGTGAGACGCGATCATCGTGCGACTGCAACTCGATGACGGTCGGGGGTTCCGGAACGGCCGCGGGAGATGACATCTGAACGGCGCTCACAGACACACCATCTCGCCCATTGTCACCCAACCGTGGCTAGCGACGCTGAAGTGGGAGGAGGGCTCGGCATCGATCTCGGCCACCACCTCTAACTCAGCCCGGATCCAGTCCGCGCGCCCTGGCACAGGTCTTCCCAAAGGGTCACCTATTCCTGGAGCTGTTGGTCCAGAATCTCAGCCGCCAGCTCCAAGGCCTCATCCAGCTTGCTCGGATCGCTGCCCCCAGCCTGAGCCATTGTGGGTCGCCCGCCACCGCCGCCGCCCATCACTCGGCCCATGCGACGGACCATCTCGGCCGCATCGGCGCCCCGGGCGACAACATCGGGCGTCACGGAGGCCACCAGCACGGGCCGGCCGTCCATCGCCGCGCCCAGGATGAAGACGCCCGAGCCCAGCCGATCCCGGAACCAGTCCGTCATCTCCCGCAGCCGCTCCACCCGCGGAACGTCCACGCGGGCGGCGATCAGCGCAGTCCCAGACACGGTCTCCACCTGTCCCAGCAGAGACTGGAAGGCCTTATGGGCCAGGCGCTGATGGAGACGCTCGATTTCCGTCTGGGCGGCGTCCAGTTTATCCTGCAGCTCCTCGAGGCGCCGCTCGAGGTCAGTCGGTGGAACGCCGAGACGGGAGGCGGACCGCTCCAGAAGACCGAGACGCTCCTCAACGAACTCCACGGCCCCGCGGCCCGTCACCGCCTCGATGCGGCGCACGCCTGCTCCGATGCTCTCCTGAGAAACGATGTAGAAGGAACCGATCTGCCCGGTAGCATTCACGTGCGTCCCCCCACACAGCTCCCGGCTGAAGGGCTCATGCGGGTCGCCGACCCGCAGGGCCCGCACCACCTCGCCGTACTTCTCTCCGAATAGCGCAATGACCCCCTCCTGGAGGGCCTTCCGGTACGCCATCTCGCGACTTTCCACGGGGTAGTTCGCCAGCACTGCCTGGTTCACCATCCGGGTCACCGTTTTCAACTCCTCGCGAGTCAGCATCACCGGATGGGTGAAGTCGAATCGCAGTCGATCCGGCGCCACCAGGGAACCAGACTGTTGCACGTGTTCTCCCAACGTCTCTCGCAGCGCCTGCTGTAGGAGATGGGTAGCCGTGTGATTCCGGGCGATGTCTATGCGCCGCCTTTCATCCACCACGGCCACCGCCCCGTCGCCGACCTGGGGACGCCCAGACCCCACCTCCCCCACGTGGACGACCAGCCCGGCCACGGCTTCACGGACGTCATCAACCTGCACCGACCAGGCCGTGTCACCATCACCGGACCGGATGACCCCCTGGTCGGCCACCTGCCCCCCGGCCTCGACGTAGAAGCAGGTCTTCAGCAACACGATCTCGACTGGCTCACCCTCCTTCGCCGTATCTACACGCTCACCATTCCGGAGGATCGCCGCCACCTCGGTCTCAAGCTCCAGCGACGTGTAGGGGTTCACCACCACACCACCCTCGCCCAGAACGCCCTGCGCCTGGAGGTCCAGCAGCACCTGCTGATACCGGACCAACGCCGCTTCGTCGTGGGCCTCAAAGCCCTCAGCCTCCCGGGCCCGCTTCCGCTGCGCCTCGAGCGCCCCCCGATAGCCTGCCTCGTCGATGGAAAATCCTCGCTCCTCGGCGACGTCACGGGTGATCTCCAATGGCAACCCCAGGGTATCGTAGAGATGGAAGACCTCCTCACCGGGGATCACGTCCTGGCCCTCCTGCGACAGTTCGTCCATCACCTCATTCACCCGGCCGAGCCCCTGATCGAGGGTGTGCAGGAATCGCTTCTCCTCCTGGGCGATGGTACTCAAGATGAACGCGCGACGGTTGACCAGCTCCGGGAAAGCCGCTCCCATGATCTCGATGACCACCCTGGCCACCTCAGCCATAAAGGGTTCGGCAAGTCCTAACTCCCGGCCAAAACGGACGGCGCGGCGGAGGATCATACGGAGCACGTAGTTCCGCCCCTCACTCCCCGGCAGGACGCCGTCGCCGATGAGGAAGGTGACGGCGCGGGCGTGATCGGCGATCACGCGGTACACCACGATGTTGTCGCGAACATCGGCCTCGCTGTGGGCCATCATCTCCTGCACCCGCCGGATGAGGGGCATGAACAAGTCAGTCTTGTAGTTCGAGTCGACGCCTTGCAGCACGGCGAGCAGCCGCTCGAACCCGGCGCCCGTGTCCACGTGTCGGTCCGGGAGCGGATGGAGATTCCCCTCCCCGTCCTTGTTGTACTGGATGAACACCAGATTCCAAAGTTCGATGTAGCGACCGCAGTTGGCGTTCACCCGACACACATGGTCGGGATCGTCTGGGCACTCGCAAGCCCCTGGACCGCGGTCATAGTGGATCTCACTGCAGGGCCCACAGGGCCCAGTGTCGGCCATCTCCCAGAAGTTGACCTTTCGGCCGGCGTAGAGAACCTGATCCGGGTTGATGTCGGTTTCCGAGAGCCAGAACCCCTTAGCCTCCCCGTCCGTCTCCAGCTCGCCTAGCTCATCCTGGAAGACGGTGGCCCATATGCGCGCCTTCTCGAGGCCCCAGACCTCGGTCAGGAGCTCCCAAGCCCAGCCGATAGCCTTTCGCTTGTAGTAGTCGCCGAAGGACCAGTTGCCCAACATCTCGAAGAACGTATGGTGGTAGGAGTCGCGGCCCACGTCGTCGAGGTCGTTGTGCTTGCCCGACACGCGCATCACTTTCTGGGTGTCGACGGCCCGCGTGTAGGGTCGGGTCCCGACGCCCAGGAAGACGTCTTTGAACTGGTTCATCCCAGCGTTGGTGAAAAGCAGCGTGGGATCGCCCACGGGGACCAGACTGGCACTGGGCACAATCGTATGTCCTCGGTCGGCGAAGAACTCCAGGAAACTACGGCGCACCTCGGCGCCCGTCATATGTCTCATCCGCTA
>SKQX01000146.1 GCA_007118795.1 Thermoflexales bacterium
CGGCACCCTTGATGCACTGACTCCGCTCAAGTATGCGCAGTTCCTCGCTGAGAAGATCCCGGACGCGCGGCTGGTGACGGTAAGTGGGGCTGGTCATATGGTCATGTTGGAGCGCCCCAAGGAAGTCGTCCAGGCGATCCGGGAGTTCGTTACAGCCGGGCTCCCCTCGAATCCCCAGAGGCCTGGCCGATAACCCCCCTCAGCCCATGGTGGTGGGTCATCCAACCTATCTAGGCGCCGGTTCTTGCCTCCGTGTGGGGCGCCAGCCGTATTCTGTGTCTGTTCTGCGTCCAAAGTGGGTCTCTTGGCTGAGATGATTTCGCACCACCGAGTTTCCGGCCGGACTTCTAGACGTATCTCCGGGCAGAACTCTGCTGCTCTCATCACATAGCGAACAGGTTTAGGAACTCCTCGTTGCTCTTCGTGCCACGCAGGACTTGGAGCAACTCCTCCATCGCCTGAGCTTCCGTGTACCCGGACGACTGCGAGTCGAGGAACCGTTGTCGCATCAGCCAGATCTTCTGCCGCGTCTTGTCGTCCAGCAGAAGCTCCTCTCTCCGGGTGCCTGAGCGCTCGATGTTGAAGGCTGGGAAGATTCGACGCTCCTGGAGCCTGCGACTTAGATGGAGCTCCATATTCCCCGTACCCTTGAACTCCTCGTAGATCATGTCATCCATGCGGCTGCCGGTGTCGACCAGGCAGGTGGCCATGACCGTCAGACTGCCGCCGTTCTCAATGTTGCGTGCCGCTCCGAAGAAGTGCTTGGGCGGATAGAGAGCCGCCGGGTCCAAACCGCCCGAGAGTGTGCGGCCGCTGGGCTGGACCACCAGATTGTACGCCCTAGAGAGCCTAGTAATACTGTCGAGCAGGATGGCCACCTCCTGCCCTTCCTCGACCAGACGCTTGGCCCGAGCCAAGGCGGTCTCTGCGACTTGCGCGTGATTCCGCGCGTGCTCGTCGAAGGTCGAGCTGATGACCTCCGCGTTTACGGAGCGGTCCATATCGGTGACCTCTTCCGGTCGCTCGCCGATCAACACAACCATCAAGTAGACTTCGGGATGGCTGTTGGTGATGCCGTTGGCGATGTGCTTGAGCACCGTGGTCTTGCCCGCTTTGGGTGGCGACACGATCAGGCCGCGCTGTCCCTTACCGATGGGAGATATCATGCTCAGCAAGCGGACGGTGGTGTTCCCGCGCGGACGCTCCAGAAGGAATCGCTCGTTGGGGAAGATGGGAGTTAACGATTCGAAGCGCGGACGGCGTTTGGCCGCCTCCGGGTCTCGCGCGTTAACCGCCTCCACACGCAACAGGCTGAAGTACCTCTCGTTCTCCTTCGGCGGTCGGACCTGCCCCACGACTAGATCGCCGGTCCGCATCCCGAAGCGATGGACCTGTGACGATGACACGTAGATGTCGTCCGAGCTCGGCTTGTAAGCGTCGGGCCGTAGATACCCCTTGCTGTCGTCAATGATATCCAGCACGCCACCCCCGAAGATCAGCCCTTCGCGCTCCGTCTTAGCTTGCAGCAAGCGCATGATGAGGTCGTCCTTCTTCAGGCTGCTGTAGCCGGCAACCTCCCAATCTCTGGCCAGCTCACGCAGTTCGTCCATATTCATCTCTTGCAAGCTGGATATACTCACTTGTTCGTTCACTCTAGTTTCTCCTGTCTTTTCTGCTGACTAACGTTCGAAATCCTGTCAATCGTACTCGGCGATGAACTCCTCCGCCTTCTCCACCAGAGATCGGTCACCGATGAACAAGGGGGTTCGTTGGTGCAGTGCACGAGGTGCAATGTCCAGTATGTTGCTGCGGCCGTTCGATGCATATCCACCGGCCTTCTCGGCGATGAAAGCCAGGGGATTAGCCTCGTAGATGAGGCGGAGCTTGCCTTGTGGGTAACGGGAGTCGGCTGGGTAGTAGAAGATGCCGCCCTTCAGCAGCGTTCGATGGAAATCGGCTACCAACGCGCCGAAGTACCGTTCGGAGAGTGGCTTCTGAGGATCCGCCTCATCCATTCCCCGCAACCAGCGACCAAACCGTCGTATTCCCTCTGAGCGGAATTTCTCATAGGCGTGGTTGACACTGCTGTACCGGGGTTCATCCGGGATGCGCAGATTCGGGTGCGAGAGCAAGAACTCTCCCACGCTCGGATCAAGGGTGAACCCATGCACTCCGTTGCCAGTGGTGTAGACCATCATAGTGCTCGAACCATAGATGATGTAGCCTGCCGCGGCGGTGTCCCGCCCCTTCTGAAGGCAATCCGCTAAGGTCCCCGCCCCTTCCTCGCTACGACGCCGGTACACCCCGAAGATCGTGCCGACGGTCGCGTTGATGTCGATGTTGGAGGAGCCGTCGAGGGGATCGAAGACCAGGACGTACCTCCCGGTGCCGTAACCGCGGGGGATGTCGATGACGTCTTCCCTTTCCTCGGATGCCATCGCGGCTAACCGTCCCGTGAACGAGTTCATGCGGATGATCGTCTGGTTGGCAAAGACGTCCAGCTTCATCTGCTCCTCGTGCTGGACATTGATCTTCCCCGTTGAACCTAGACTTCCCACCAGACCGGCCCGGGTCATCTCCCGCGCGATGATCTTGCCCGCCAGAGCTATGTCGTACAAGAGGTTGGAGAAGACACCCGTGGCTTTCGGATATTCGCGCTCCTGTTCCACGATGTGTCTCTCTATGGTGACGATCTGCTCATCCATGGCTAACCTCCAAAGGCTCAGTGAGCCGCCTGATCAATCGAGATACCAGACCCAACGGGCCCCGCGCATCTCCCTGATGATGTCTGTTGTGGAGAGAATCCCCAGAGGCGTCTTCTCGTCGTCGACGACGAGGAGGCGATGGATATCGCTCTCCAGCAGTTTACTCGCTGCATCCATCACCGTCGCACTCTCTGAGATGCTGATCACCTGGGGGGTCATTACCTCCCGCGCCTCAATGGCGGTCAGATCTTCACCATAATGGGCGATGGTGTCCATATGAGACACAACCCCCAGGGGAGGCGCGCCCTCTCGCTCGGCAACCATGATGGCGTGAATCTCGGTGTCGGCCATCACCCGGACCACTTCCTGAAGGGGCGTTTCGGGCTTACAGAAGATGACACCCTTATGGTAGACGTCGCGTACCGATCGCTGCTTTTCCATCTGCTGTTCCCTCCGTGTCTCAACGACTAGCTTACAAACCAGACCACGTAATGATAGGCCAAGACGCCTGCCCAGAGCACGCTATCCAGTCGGTCGAGCATCCCGCCGTGTCCCGGCAGCAGTTGGCCGCTGTCTTTGACCCCGGCCTCTCTCTTGACCGCCGAGACCACCAGATCCCCCAGGGGCGCGACGGTGCCGATCAGCAGTCCCAAGAGGAACCCTGCAGAAGGCGGCATGGTGGCTCCCGGACCGACGACCAGCCTTCCCAGCCAGGCGAACAAGCACCCTGTGAAGCCGCCGGCCGCTATACCGCTTGCGTACCCCTCCCAGGTCTTAGCGGGGCTAACTACTGGGGCCAATCTGTGCTTGCCCCACCTTGTGCCCACGAAGTACGCGGCAGAATCTGCCATCACCATAGACGCTGCGGCCAGTAGGGTCGACCAGAGACCGTGGACCGACAGACCTCGCAGCCTGACGAATGAAGACGCGAACAACCCCACATAGAGTCCGCTTGCTATGGGCCCTGCCCAATCGGTAGCATTGGATCGCCCGAAACGGAAGACGAGCCAGCCCAGCGACAGGGACAAGACAGCAGCCAGGCCCGGTCGCATCAGCGACCAATCCGGAAATGCTCCATCGAGCAAGAAAAGCCACACCAGAGCGATGCCGAAGACGTGGGTTCCTCGAAAACCACGGCGCGACATCAGCTGACAGAACTCGATCTCGGCCAGCGTGGTCAGGCAGATGACCAGGCCCAGAAAGGGCAAACCGCCCAGATAGATGAAGCCGACGGTGATCGGAACCAGAATGATCGCGGTGAGCAGACGGGTACGTAGCACGCGCAGGATGATCCAGACTGATCTGTCAGCCCCAGGAACGAAGCGCCGATCGTGGCGCTTGGTTGGGCTAGTCGGTGACAGATGCCCCCGGGACGAGGCCGAACCGGCGGTCGCGCCGACCAAAGTCCTTGAGGGCTTCGTAGAGCTCGCCCCTGTCGAAATCAGGCCACAGGGTGGGGGTTGTGTAGAACTCAGCGTAGGCGGCCTGCCAGATGAGGAAATTGCTCAGACGCATCTCCCCACTGGTGCGGATGACGAGATCGGGATCGGGTTGCCCGGCTGTACAAAGATAGCTGCTGATCATCTCTGCGTTGACGACATCGGCCGACACGCCATCGGCGATCATCTGGCGCACGGCGTCAACGATCTCAGCCCGCCCCCCGTAGTTGAAGGCAACGTTCAGCGTGAGCCGGTCATTCTCCTTGGTCAACTCGATGGCTTCCTGAACTCGCTGCCGCAGGTCTGCCGGGATCCCCTCGATGCGTCCGACGTGATGCAATCGGACGCCTTCCTCGTGCAGCTTGGGGACCTCCCGATCGATCACGCGGCGGAATATCGATAGGAGCCCCTCCACCTCTTGTTCCGGGCGTCCCCAGTTCTCGGTGGAGAAGGCATAGATAGTCAGGATGTCGATACCGAACTCGACCGCCGCCCGCAGTACCGGTCGCAGATTCTCGGTCCCAGCGCGATGGCCAGCGATCCGCGGCAGCCCCCGTTGTCGCGCCCAGCGACCGTTACCGTCCATGATCACCCCAACGTGCTGGGGGACGTAGTCCAGAGGCGGATATCTGTCGTTCATATGGAACAGTGGGGATGCCAGATGGTTGGCGTACCTAGACGGGCGATGGACTAGCTCTCCCTGATATCCCGCTGCTTACGAGTGCTAATCTCTTCCATCTTCTCGGCATAGGTATCGATGAGGTCCTGGAGCTCATCCTTAGAGCGGTAGAACTCGTCCTCGGAGATCAACTTCTCCTCCTCAAATTCCCGCAGGTCCCCCAGGGCATCTCGGCGGATGTTGCGGAGTGCCACCTTTCCCTCCTCCACCCGCTGCCGGACCATCTTAGCCAGGTCCTCTCTCCGTTCCTCTGTGAGTCGGGGAATCGGCAGCCGAATGATCCTGCCGTCGTTGGATGGCGTCAGCCCTACATCAGACCGCAGGATGGCCCGCTCTATTTCCTCCAAGGATTGGGGATCATAGGGCCGAACAACGAGCAGGCTGGGCTCGGGAGCCGAGATGACCGCCAGCTGATTGAGCGGTGTGGCCTGGCCGTAG
>SKQX01000072.1 GCA_007118795.1 Thermoflexales bacterium
GGCCCTCGGCTTCCCGCCTTCGCAACGGTACAAGCGGCGAGGGCCGGTCACCTGATGGCAAGGATGATGAACAGCCAGGTATATCGGAGGGAGGAATCATCAGAATCGGTTTCCCTCTCTCGGAGCCAGGATGGGTGCCGTGTACGCGGGCGAAAGTCTGGGGAGCTTCAAGCCGGATTTGTGGAACCTGACCCTGGGGCCGCGCTGCCCTGCCCACAATCAGACGCGCTATGATGAGGATGAAGGGTTGAGAGAGCCCGCTAGTTGCGACCAGCCGTGTCGATCCAAATGGCGAGAGGACGGGTTCACATCCCTGGACCTGGAGAAGCAGAGTTGCTGGGCCAGCGGGCCGATCGAGTCTGATGGCTGCACTCTGAAGGTGGACTTCTGGACCCAGTTTGGCGGTGAGGTGCGGGTGGAGCTGGTGGATGCGCGGGGAGCGGAGATGTTTCCCGCGGACCTTTGGCTGCGTATGCTTCGACGGATGCGAGCCGATGTCGGGCGACGTGCTGGATCAGATCGTGAGGTAGTTCGTGTAGTAATCCCGTCTCAGACACGCTGGGCCGGCGCGGGAACCAGTTGGTGCGTGTCGAGGGGGGGCAGCGGCTGCCCCGCGGATGGGCTTGCTGCAGTTTCCACGGGCTTCTCTGAGTGCTGGATATGATGACTGAGCTAAGCCACGTTCACGACTGCCTTGGTTGGGCCCACTTCTTCAAGGGGCAGCTCGAACATCTCCTGTTGGCCCTGCTCCTTGCCCCCGGGACGCTGTGCCTCGTTATGCCGCTCACGACCGGACAGAGGATCGGCCCGATGACGGATCGGGAGGCGGCCGCCCTGCTGGTCGCCGTCGTTGTCGCGCATCAGGTAACGGTCTGGTTGGTCTGGCGACTGCAGCTCTGCTTCGGCCTGCTGAGCCGTCTTCTGGGGAAGGCGGATCTGGTGGTGTGGGGCGTGATATTCTTCCCCTTCCTGGCAGCCCGTGTGGGACTGCTGGCAGGGGTGGGGCTCTCGGATTACGGTGCCCTGGGTCTTCCTCGCTCCCTTGAGATTGGGCTTGGGGTGCTGCTTCTCCTTCTGGCTGCTTACACCCTCTACTCTGTGTTGCGCCACTTTGGGCTGGTGCGGGCCATGGGGGGCGATCACTTCCGTGAGCGATATCTGGATATGGACCTGGTGAGGGATGGCATCTTCCGGTACAGCGAGGACGCCATGTACACCTTCGGCTTCGCGGGCCTGTGGGCTTTGGCGCTCTTGCTCGGCTCCCGCATGGCCTTGATCTTGGCTCTTTTCCAACACGCCTATATCTGGGTTCATCTGTACTGCACCGAGAGGCCCGATCTCGAGGTCCTTTATCAAGACCGCCAGGGTGCTGAGTGATGCCCCGCCACGGGTGGCGTTGGGTTGGCCTGGACTGCTGCCCGGTTGCACCGGGTTCGTTAGAAGCATGTGTGTATCTTGAGAGGTGAGTGATGTCGAAGAACCGAGGCCCGGGAGCGCGTAGGCGCTCCCTTCGCGCCCGCAAGCCACGTCCGTCCCGGTCAACGGGTGGGATGCCGCGCTTCACGACGCCCGAGGGCGATGACGTCGTCTTCGCCACTGCCCGCTACCGGCACGCCGCGCTGGAGGAGATTCTCGCCATTCTCAAAGAGCTCCAGGACTTTGGGTTGCAGGATGTCATGGAGAGCGAAACTCCAGGTGAGGCGGGCGCCGGCGAGCGATTCGAGTTCCCCTGGTTTGAGACCCGTTCGAGGGCGCCCGAACCGGTGGCACCCATCGTTCGCCGCGTGCTGGCCTCCGTGACGCTGACGGAGGAGACCCTGGAGGTGGACGCGCCATCTCACCGCCGTGTGGCCGATTGCCGTCAGCGGCTCGAGGAGCTGCTGGGGGATCGCATCCGTCTGGTGGAGACGAGGGCCCTGAGCCCCGATGAGGCGCTGCGCCATGGGCCGCCAAGCGACCCTGCGGACTTCGTCCTCCCGCCGCCGGAGGTTCTGGACCAACTGGAGGAGCAGATGCTGCGGGAGTGGATCGATGACTCGATCCCGGCCTTGGACGGCCAGACCCCTCGAGAGGCAGTCAAGACGCCCGAGGGCTGCCAGCGTGTCCTGGATCTGATCGACTACATCACCCACACGCAGGCGGAGGGGAGCCGACCGCCTGGGATGTTCTCACCGGACTACCGTAAGGTGAAGAAAATGCTGGGGCTGGAAAAGGGTTAGTGAAAAGGTCGCAGACTCGCGCCTCCAGCTTTGTCCCGGCTCGGAGCGGGTCGGTGACCCGCGTGGCCCGGAGCAGCCCAGCTCGTAGCGGGTCTTTGCCAAGCGCGCAGCTATGCGTTGCCGTGGCCTATTCGCACGCCAGCTCGCAGCGGGTCTGTGACCCGCGTGCCCATGCAGCGATGGGCCGGTTGCGCAGAGTTGGGATCGCAGACCCCTCCGAGCACGGGGACGTAGGGGGAAGAAGGCTATGCATCGCGATCCCAGAGTCCTCGCAGCTGATGGTAGTCGCACCGCGTCGACGACCTGCGCTCACGTGTGGCTGCCCTCCCACAGGCTCGGTGCCAGCAAGTAGCGATCGTGCGCCCAGCGCGCAGCTCAGCGTAACTGTCGCCCATTCGCCCCCCCAGCTCGCAGCGGGTCTGTGACCCGCGTGCCCATGCAGCGATATGCCGGTGGCGTATAGTCAGGATCCCAGACCCCTCCGAGCACGGGGACGTAGCGGGAAGAAGGCTTATGCATCGCGATCCCAGAGTCCTCGCAGCTGATGGTAGTCGCACCGCGTCGGCGACCTGCGCTCACGTGTGGCTGCCCTAACTGTGGCTCGGTGCCAGCACGTAGCGGTCGTGCGGCAAGTGCGCAGCTCAGCGTAGCCGTGGCCTATTCGCACCCGAGCTCGCAGCGGGTCTGTGACCCGCGTGCCCATGCAGCGATATGCCGGTTGCGTAGAATCCCGGTCCCAGACCCCTTCAAGCGCGTGGGGCTCGTGTCCTATCAAGTGGCCTGAGTTCGGCACTCCTCACCACCACTCGACTCCGCCGGTCACCGAGCCTCTCGTCAGCAACGGCCCTGGGCGGCTTGTCGGGCCTGCCAGTCCGTGGTATCCTGCCGCAGCGCTTTCGACAAACATCTCACAGGAGCGTCCATGAAACAGAAACTCGACTACCAGAAGACCTTCCTCATCGGCTTCGGCTTCTTCTCCACCAGCGTGATGTGGGCCGTCTACAAGTAATACGAGACGCAGTAGGCACAGTGTCGGTACCCATCCTGCACGCTATGTCGATATGCTTATGACCATCGTCTACGCCCAGTGTAACCATCACGTCAAGCAGGTCTATGATCTTCCTTCGCGTCTCGAAGTGAGCCTCAGCCTCGTTCAGACCTCTTGATACCGCACGAGCCACCGCCTTCAGACTCGCAATCTGGTCCTGGCTTATCGTGTCCTTGTCCAGCTGCTGCTCCAGTCGGGACTGCTCCTTCTCCAGGCTACGGATTCTCTTTTCCAGCTCGGTATGGTACTTGGAGAGTTCCTCCTTTGAGAACTCCCCGGTCAAATACAGGTTAACGAGGCGGTCCATCTGACTGTTGGCCTCTGCCAGGCTGTCTTCGACTAGCTTCAGCGCGTCACGGATCGGCCGGTTCGCTTCCTCTTGGTATTCGTGACGTTGGCGAAGAGTCTCTTCGATCGTCTTGGGGTTCCGTATTAGGTCCTTTGTCCAGTCCCAGACGGCTGGTTCCACCTCGTCAGCTCGGAAGTACTCGCGCTGATTACACTCGTTCGCGTACTGCCTGGGCTTAACCGGCGCCGGGCAATGGTAGTACATCGTTGGATCTCTGTTCGGGTTAGAGCGTGCTGTGGCGTGCATCTTGGCACCGCACGTTCCGCAGAGAGTGCGCCGCGAAAGCAGGTAGTTGTGCTTCTGGTTCCGCGTCGACATCTCGGCGTTCTTTGCTCGTTGCCTCTGGGCGGCTTCCCAGGTGTCTCGCTCAACGATGGCGGGCACATCCACCGGGATCAGGGTAGGCTGGGGATTGGATCTGTTCCTGTTACGCTTTCCGTAGTACCAGATGCCGCAATAGGCCTCGCGCGTCAAAATGCGGGCGACAGTCGATTTGTTCCACCGACCGTAGCCCTGCTTCTTGGGAATGTCTGCCCTCTTGTCACCGGGCGTGGGAATCTGAGCCTCTGTGAGGGCCTTGGTGATGGCATAGGCAGACAGGGGGCCGTTGTCACCGTCCCCTATGGTGTACCACTGATAGATGAGCCGAACAACCTTGGCCTCCTCCTCCACGATGGCTAGCGAAGTCGTTTCACCGTCGTCGATCTTGCGATACCCGTAGGGTGGACGACCGTGGACCATCACATTTCCGGCCTCAACCTTCTGTCGTCTGCCCCGCAGCATGCGCTCGGTGATCTTGAGCCGTTCATACTCGGCGACAACAGCGCGGACGTTCTTCATGAGTAGGCCCTCGGGAGTGTCGTCGTAGTCGCCAAGTACATACTCGATCGCCACACCGTGTTTCTTCAGCCTATCCTCGACGTACAACTGCTTTGCCAGCTCACGGCTGAGACGGTCCAGCTCTCGCACCACCAGCACATCGAACTCTCCATTCTCGGCCATGTCGAAGACCTCGTTCAGCTTCGGCAGGTCCATCGCCGCGCCTGACGCTCCACGGTCATCCTCGGCCAGCTCCGCTATCACGGGCCAGCCGTGTTTCTCGGCGTAGTCGCGGCACATGTCCAGCTGGCCCTTGAGGTTGCGACCCTCCTTGTCGCGGTCATCGCTGCTCACCCGCGCGTAGAGTACTGCTCTCTTCGACATCGACACCTCCTGTTGTTCTGGATGCGGCTGCCGTCCTTCTTGTCGTACATGGTGGTAGAAGACGAAACCGACCCGTCGATGCTGCTGACACGCCGGTGCGGGTAACCTGCTATCGCCGCCTACGCGGCGGGGCGCTACAATGGGAGTACCCCTACGGCTGGCCTGATCAACGGTAGGGCTGGGGTTGCGCCAACACCCTCGCAGCCTGCCCTTCGTTGTGTGCTACTCGGGTTGCTCTTGTTCCCGCCCGCGGGTGGGATCGTGGCGAGACTTGCCCGCCACTGCCTGAGCGTAGTGCTCTACCGACTCGCGGGAGAACCACCATACGCCTCCTCGCTTCAAGGCGTCCAACTGCCCGAGGGCGGCTTTCCGTACCATTCCCGCGGGGGTAATGCCGACGATCTCGGCCGCTTCTTTGGTA
>SKQX01000006.1 GCA_007118795.1 Thermoflexales bacterium
CTCGGACTCACTGACAGCTTCGGGACCGTGGTCTGTGGGGACGACATCGAAAGCGGGAAGCCGGCCCCCGACATCTTCCTGGAGGCTGCGAGTCGGTTGGAGGTGGAGCCAGCCCACTGTGTCGTACTGGAGGACTCGGATGCTGGCGCCCGAGCCGCCGACGCGGCGGGCATGCGTGTGATTGTGATCCCTGACTTTGGAGAACCAGCATCAGACGTGGCGTCGCTCGCCTGGCGAGTGTTGCCGTCTCTCGATGAGGCAGCTAGCTTCCTGGCCGATGCCTGCGATAACCAGGCATAGTCGGGCGATGCTCAGGAAAGGCTCTGCACGGATGCGAAGCGGTCCCTCTCGAGGGATTTCCGACCGGCGCAGGCTATACACAGAGGAGCGGGCGTTGGCGACCGCCTCCCCGTCAAGCAGCCCGCCTAGCGGCTGCGCTTGCCTTTAGCAGGCTCAAGTCTGATAAGATAGCGGCAGGACTATCCCAAGTGGAGAATACCCAGCCAAGGTCGTCGGCACGCTGATGCAGACGCCCGGGAACCCGCCGGCTTCTATCCCTGAATGCTCTTTGGAGGGACACCATGATCCTTGCTCAGACGATTGATGTGGCCCTGCAGGCCTTCGAGACGAAGATCGCCAGCCCGAACAGGGTGCTGCAGGCCGCCCAGGTGATCGACTCCTTCCTCGATCGCGGAGTTGACGCGACCGTCGTTCGGGACATCCAGGCCCGGCGTCTCCAGAAGACCGTTCAGTATGCTGTCGAGCGCTCAACCTTCTACCGTGAGTTGTTCGAGCGCAGCGGCGTCTCTCCAGATACGATCCGGGATTCAGAGGACCTGCAGGTGCTCCCATTCACTACCTCCGAGGATATCCGTGACTTTCGGGCTTTTCTTTGCGTGTCCGACGACGAGTTAGCCGCGGTCTTCACGACAGCCGGGAGCACCGGTGACCCAAAGCAGGTCTACTACACCCTCGAGGAGCTGGAGCGGATCACCAATTTCAGCGCCCTTGCTCTGCGCGTCCGGCACCGGAGCAAACTCCGCACCCTGATCGCGCTGCCGATGCGCCACGGACTCTGGATGGGGTCGGCTACTGCTGAGAACATCATGCGCCGTGCCGGCGGTCTGCCCATCCCCGTAGGTGCCGGAGATCCCCGGGATACGATCGGGTGGATGCAGCGCTTCGGGCCCAATCTGGTGGCTTCTTCACCCTCTTATATGACGGCGCTCACTGAGGAGGCCCAAAGGGCTGGATATCAGCGTCCGCTGGATGTGATCATGCTTGGTGGTGAGATGCTGACGGACGAACAGGAGGCGGCCTTTAGAGACTATTGGGGCGCAGAGATCATCGACAGCTACGGCACCACCGAGATCGGCGGCGCTCAGACCATCTCTCTTCCCGATTGCCGGGGTTTTCATCTCAACGACTTCCATCTGGTGACGGAGATTGTGGATCCGCATAGTGGTCAAGCAGCTGACGAAGGGGAGTTGGTGTTTACCACCATCCGCCGCGAGGCGATGCCCCTACTGCGCTACCGCTCCGGCGACCGAGCCCGCTGGGTGGAGTGTCCAGACCGGATTCCCCTGCCGGCTGTGGAGCTCTTGGGGCGGATCGACGACATGATCGTTGCCGGTGACGTGAACCTCTACGGTCGAGTGCTTGCTGAAGCGCTGACCGAAGTCCCGGGGACAGGTCGGCGCGTGCGCATCGAGGTCGATAAGGTTGATATGGTTGACGAGCTGACGATCTATGTGGAAGGAGAGGAAGTATCTGAGGAATCAGTGCGCGAGGCCATCTTCTCGGTGTACCCGCAAGCCCGGACCAGTGTGGAGGCCGGTCAACTCCTGTTCGACGTAGCCGCCGGTACCGATCTGAGCGATCAGATCAAAGCGCTGAGTGTCGTCGACTCACGCCCTCATAGTCGCCGTTCGGCCTCCTGATGCAGATTGCTAGACACCCGAGACGTGGTGGGCCATGTTTTGACCGCGAACCAGCGGCGGGCCGTCAGGGGCCTCTCCTGGAGTCCAACCGACCAACGACCTGGCGGACGGAGCTCTCGCACTCAGGCCGCTGTACGATTTCGCTCCGAACCACGGCTGGATGCTGCAAGGCCTGGTGGACGCCCCCCCGTCGTACCAGACCCAGACCGAGTCAAGATAGCAGCGTGGATGGCCTGAGACTGCCTGGCGACCTTAGTCCAGGGTCACCGTTCCCTGGGTCTGCTCCTCTGTCCACTCGATCTCGATCTCCAGCTCTCGTTCGGTCTTGTGTTTCTTCACCTTCTCCGTGACTTCGATCTCCAGTTCCAGGGTCTCGGGGAAGGTCAATCTGACCTCCTCTTCGCCACGACGAAGCGTAACCTCTCCCTGCTCCAGGTTGTCGGCGAGCTCCCGCAGAAACGCAGCGGTACTTTGCCGGGCCTTCCACTCCTCGCTCTTGAACAGGATGCTCTTCTTTGCCATGTGGATGATCTCCTCTTCTTGGTCGGTATGCGTGCGGCCCACCCCACAGCGCTCGGTATCTCCCGTCAGCTCCCGGGCACCGTGCTAAGCCAGGTCACCAGTTGCCCTCCCTTTCGCTGCAGACTGAACCGACTCGGGATCGCCACGCGGGTGATGTCCAGAGACGGGGCGAAGTGACTCTTCCGATCAGGGCTATTCTATCTCCCGGCCAATCTGTGTCAAGCTCCGGTTTCACGATGGGCGCGATCCCAGTCCCCGGGCTCAGATCCGCGATGAAGCTGATGGCATCGGTACCGAATACCTGCATCGCCAGGCAGAAGCGTAGGTGGGCTCGGACAGGCGTTATTCAACCTCTGGTGGGTCCAGCTCACAGTGGGTTGGCACATCTACTGAGCCTCTCTCGGCGGCCTGACGGAGAAAAGTGGGAGATGTGTGATCAGGACTTCCAACACGGAGTTAGGCGTCAGAGCGCGGGGGCTTTGCGTTTGAACCCGGGTGTGCTATCATATCAACGTGGGATAGACGTAGATTGGGTTAGATCCGCTTTGGCACCCTCCGGGAGCTGGATAACGAGTGAGCACGGCCATCCGTCTTGAGCGCGTCTCAAAAAGATTTGCCCTCCGTCAGCGTAGGGCGCAATCTTTCCAGGACCTGGTCGTCGGCCTATTCAGGCGGAAAGATCAAGTCCCCGTGGATCTACAGGCAGGATCGAACGGGGATCTCTGGGCGCTGCGTGATGTAAGCTTCAGCGTGGAGGAAGGGGAGACCATCGGCGTCATCGGGTCCAATGGAGCAGGAAAGAGTACCCTGCTGAAGCTGATTTCCCGCATCATTGAGCCCACATCGGGAGAGATTGAGGTCAACGGTCGCGTGGGAGCCCTGTTGGAGCTTGGAGCTGGCTTCCATCCAGATCTGACGGGGCGGGAGAATATCTATCTGAACGGGTCCATTCTGGGGCTGAGCCGCGCCGAGATCAAGGAGAAAGAGGCCCAGATCATCGCCTTCGCCGAGTTGGAGCGGTTCATCGATATGCCTGTCAAGCACTACTCCTCAGGCATGCACATGCGATTGGGCTTCTCCGTGGCCGTGCACACTGACCCCAAGATCCTGCTGGTTGACGAGGTTCTGGCTGTCGGAGATGAGAACTTCCAACATAAGTGCCTCGACCGGATCACGGGCCTGAGGCGAGAGGGCATCACAATCTGCTTCGTCTCGCACGGGCTGGGGCAGGTTCGCCGGCTCTGTTCTCGCGCTCTCTGGCTTGACCGGGGCGCCATCCAGGCCGATGGTGAGGTACAGGATGTCGTTACCGCCTACTTGCGTCAGGCTGCCATTGAAGAGGACAGCAGGATGGGAGAGGCTGGAAGGGCAGCCCAGGGAGTTTCGAGAGGTGCAAGGACGAGTCACCAAAAACCTGTCGAGGCGTCGCGCCGTGACTCGTTGGAGGTTGTAGGAGTCTCACTCCTGGACGAAACGGGGAGAGAGCGTCAAGTCTTCCAGGTGGGCGAACCGTGGACAGTCCGGCTGGCCTATCGATCTTCCGGAATAACGAGGAACCCCGTCTTCAGACTGGCTGTGGCTCGAAACGACGGCTTGCACGTTTGTGCTCTCGATACTCGCTCCGCCGGTTTCAACATCCCTTACCTTCAGGGAGAGGGTGAACTCTTCTATCGCCTGGATCAGCTTCCACTGATGGAAGGCACGTACTTGGTCTCGGCATCGGGACCCAGCGAGGCTGAGGGGATCACTGGCGATGAGCGGCATCGTCTGCACGCTTTCAAGGTGCGTCAGGTAGAGAACGGTGAACGGTACGGTCTGGTCAGCTTGGGGGGGCGATGGACCTGGAATACTAGTGGAATCGCTCCCGTTGCCGCCCCAGCTTCGCAGGGACTCATAGGCGGGGAGGGGGGACGTGAAGGTCCATCTGATCCCGAGCGGCGGTGGGGAACGGGCGAGGTTAGAGTTGTGAACGTTTCCTTTGTCGATGCTGCGGGGATGCCCCGTCGTGTATTCGAAGCAGGGGAACCATGGGTGGTCAGACTCCGCTATCAAGCTGATCGGGAGATCGAGAAGCCTGTCTTTGGGCTCGCAGTTCATCGAACCGACGGTGTTCACATATGCGGACCGAATAGCCGCTTCGGCGGCCTGTCCATCCCTTCGATTGAAGGCCCGGGAGAGGTGCTCTACGCAGTGGACAGCCTTCCATTGATGGAGGGAGAGTACCATCTCTCGGTTTCAGCTCATAATCGGGCGGACACCGTGATGTACGACTATCACGATCGGTTGTACCCCTTCAGGGTCTGTCGCTTCAATGATGCTCAGGATCAAGGTATTGCTTCGCTGGGAGGCCACTGGGCTTGGGAGGGCTGAAACACACCGTGACTCAGCGGGCTTGCGTGTTGATCATAAGCCACGATGTCGTGGACGCTCGGATGGCCGGGCCTGGGATACGGTATTGGGAGCTGGCCCGCGTGCTTGCCCGCCATTTCGACGTCCTCTTGGCTGTGCCCGGCGATTCCTCTCTCCCTGATTCCAACATCGTGACCCTATGGCCCTACCGGCCGGGGCGATGGGGCACCCTGGTGCAGGCGACAGAACAGGCGAATGCGATTCTTCTCTGCGGAGACGTGCTGGTCTGGTTCCCGGAGTTGCAGGAGATCGGGGTTCCCTTGATCGTGGATGGGTACGATCCGCACCCAATGGAGACACTGGCACTCTTTGCCGGATCGTCGGAGCAGTCGCAAAGACACCGCGAGAGCGCGCGTATCCTGCGTGCCCAGTGTCGCGCGGGGGATTTCTTCATCTGCGCCAGCGAGCGACAGCGGGACTGGTGGCTGGGCTGGTTGGGAGCCGCAGGTCGGGTCAACCCACACACCTATAGCCAAGACCCGTCACTCCGGAAGCTCATTGACGTCGTTCCCTATGGACTCCCTTCTACACCTCCACATCACACGCAGCAGGTGCTCAAGGGAGTCTGGCCGGGAATCTCGGCGGAAGACAAAGTCCTGCTGTGGGGCGGGGGGCTGTGGCAGTGGCTGGACCCGTTGACGGCCGTCCGGGCGATGGCGCTGATGCGCGAACGACGCGACGACGTACGCTTGGTATTCCCTGGCACTCGCCACCCAAATCCGGCGGTCCCTGACATGCCAATGCGAGAGGACACAGTCCGGTTGGCCGAAGAGCTGAGTCTCATGAACAAGTATGTCTTCTTTGGTGAGTGGGTGCCTTATGAGGATTGGTCGAACTATCTCCTGGAAGCTGACGTAGGGCTCTCGCTCCACTTCGACACGGTGGAGACGAGGCTGGCCTTTCGCAGCCGGATACTCGACTACGTGTGGGCTGGACTGCCGATGGTAGTCACTGAAGGTGATGTGATCAGTCAGGAGATCGCTCACTTCGGACTGGGAGAGGTGATAGGCTACGGGAGAGAACAGGAGCTTACTGCAGCTGTGATACGACTGCTGGACAAACCGCGGCTGAGTTTCGATCGAGCTTTTGGGGAGGCACAGCGAGTATTCACGTGGGAGCGCGCTGCCGAGCCATTGGCCGAATTCTGCGCGCATCCGCGGCTGGCCCCGGATACGGGCGCAGGTGCAAAGCAGGAATTGTGGCTTGGGGCTTCCGATGCTGAACGGGATGCGAAGATGGAGGCTCTGCATACGATCATCGCTGATCAGAAGGCCAAGATCGACCGTCTCCAAGACCGACTGGCGGGCTACGAGCAGGGACGCTTCATCCGCATGATGAAGTGGCTCGACGACGTGCGCCCGTGGAAGGTGAAGGCGTGAAAGCCTCGGTCATCGTGCTCTCCTGGAACGGGATGGAGTATCTTGCGGACTGCCTGGATGCCGTGCTGGCTCAGGAGTACCCGGATTTCGAGCTAATCGTCGTAGATAATGGATCCAGCGACGGCTCGGCGGACTTCGTCGAGCGGCAATATCCCTCAGTCCGACTGATCCGCAACCATCGCAACTTGGGTTTTGCGGCGGGCAATAACGTTGGCCTTCGGGTAGCCAGGGGTGATGCTCTCGTGCTGCTGAACCAAGACACGGTCGTGCACCCAGGTTGGCTCTCGGCGCTGACCGACGCCTTGGGGGATCCTCAGATCGGCATTGTTGGCTGCAAGGCGCTCTACCCGGACGGGACTATCCAGCACGCAGGTGGATTCGTCTGCGGTCCCCGGGCTGAGACAGGGCATATTGGTCGCTTCGAGCCTGATGACGGACGCTTTGACACGCTGCGGGACGTCGATTTCGTCACTGGAGCTGGGCTGGGTATCTCTAACTCGGCGCTCTCGCGCATCGGCTTGTTGGACGAAGGATTTCACCCAGCTTATTATGAGGATGTCGACTGGTGTTATACTGCTCGTGAGGCCGGCCTCCGTGTCGTCTATGAGCCAAGAGCGCGCTTGATCCATCTTGAGAGTCCGACGACCCAGTGCCACACCCATAGGCACAAGTATGCGTTGCACCGCGGTCGGGTTCGTTTCCTCTTTAGACACTGGCCAGCGACACGGCTGCGAGAGGAGTTTATGCCGGCTGAACAGCGGTGGGCGTCCAGGCTGGGACGCACGGTGGAGATGATGAGCGTGCGGCGTGCCTACTTGGTGACCATGCTGGATATTGGAGCTATCACGGCCTTCCGGACGAGATCCGATGGAGTAAGCCGCACCGGAGACTTGAATCGAGAGGCTCTCGAGCTACTCTGGTTACTGGAGGGCCTGCGTACCGTCTGTGTCGGGGACGAAACTGGGTGCCGGGGCTTGGACACCACGTGGGGATCGGCTTCAGTTTCGACTTGGTCGGCCGCGGCGGAGAAGATCGAAGAGCAGCACGCTCTGATTCCCAGACGCAGTGAGGAGTTTGCGGTGCTGCGATCTCTCCAGAGTATCCCCCTGCAAGAGCCTGTCATCCGCGTGCCTTTAGTGGGTCCCATTATAGCTGGCCTGCGTGAGTGGTGGCAAGGCCGTGTTGCACCGCGTCTGTTGCGGCCGCTAGTCCATCACCAGTCTGGGTTCAACACCAGGCTGAGTGATCTTCTCGCTCTGTTGATGCAAATGGACGACCAGCTGCGGGACTCGCTTGCCCTGATGGTCCAGGCCAATGATCAGCTGCGGTTGGCCTTGGAGGACGCCCAACAGTGGAGTAGGCAACTGGAGCGCGACGTTGTCGAGAACACGAGGGAGATCAACGAGTTAGCCCAGTGGTTGGCCGCGACTTGTGAAGCTTCACCCGTTGACGACCGCGAGGAGGACTAGACGGCTTGCGCGTCTTGCACGTCACACATCAATACCCCCCAGCCATCGGTGGGTCGGAGAAGTACATCGCTGACCTATCGGAGAAGCTGGTGGAGCGTGGCCATCAGGTCGATGTGTTCACGAGCCGATCGCTCAACTACCGCACGTGGAAAACAGAGTTACCATCTCGGGAAGTCAAGAAGGGCGTCGAAATCTACCGCTTTCGCAGTATCCGGCGTACGGATTTTGTCTGGCGCGTGCTGAATTGGAGTCTGGGAAAGTATTGGCGCAATCGCTCGCGCTGGTATGAGCCTTTTATCCTGTTCGGTGGTGGTCCGCTCTGTCCTGGTATGTTCGCAGCTATGGTATCCAGACTGCCCCGTTACGACTTGGTGCACCTGAACTGTTTGGTCTACAGTCACGTCTACTACGGATACGTCGCAGCTCGTTGGCGTCGTGTTCCTGTTGTCGTGACCCCGCACGCTCATCCGGAACAGGAGGTAACCTACAACCTTGGATACCAGCTTGATGTGCTCCGTGGCAGCAACCACGTCCTGACGGGTACGGATGGTGAGCGGCGCTTCCTGCTGGGATTGGGGCTGAATCCGTGGCGGGTAACTACTGTGGGGCATGGCCTCAACACGAAATCCTACCCCCTCAAGAACCAGAAGGTCTGCCGCCAGCGACTGGGCTTGCCGGACGAAGCGTTCGTGACGCTCTTTCTTGGGCGTCAGGTCGAGTATAAGGGCTTGAAAATGGCGCTCGAAGCGCATATGGCCGTCCGTCGGTGCCATCCACGGGCACACTTCCTGGTCGTTGGCCCCCAGACTGACTTCTCGCGAAAGCTGTTTGCCTCGCAGGAGACCCTCCCCGGAGTGATGAATCTGGGACTAGTTTCGGATGATGTACGGATTGACGCCCTGAACGCCTGCGATTGTCTGGTGCTCCCTTCGGCGGGAGAGGCATTCGGCATCGTGTTTCTGGAAGCGTGGATTATGGGCAAGCCCGTGATCGGCCCGAGCACTGTAGCCGTGTCATCGGTGATTCGCGACGGTCAAGACGGGTGGTTGGTACCACTTGATGATACCGAAGCGATGGCTGAGGCTTTAGGCCGATGGCTCACCTCGCCCAGTCTCGCGCGGCAAATGGGGGAGAACGGTCGCCAGCGAGTTCTCGAGCGCTTCACTCAGGCTCGGGTCGCGGAGGTCGTCGAAGGAGCTTACCTTAGAACACTGCGTGCCTGTCAGAGGGCTTCCTCGCATTAGGAGTGTGTCTATGCGTGCCACCATCGTCGCGCCGGAAGCCAGCGCACGGAGCACGGTGCAGAAGCGGATCTTCTCATCATTGGGGCATCCTTGTCAACTCTACGTCGCGCACCAGCTCTTGGACCAGGAGGACCGCGGGAATGCGCTATCACCTGCTGCCTTTCTGGGAGAGGATCACGTCCAGGCGACTGCGCTGTTCCTGTTTCAATTTGAGGACAAGGCCTATCCCTTGCTGGAGACGATACGACGACTCCAGCACGGTTTCGTGGTTCTGGATCTGCACCGTGCGACGGACTACCAGCAGGCGCCTGTCCATCACGTCGATCTCTGTATCGTCGCTGATGCAGCGCAGACCCGCAGCCTGGCCGAGAGGAACGGACTTGCACCAGAACAAGTGTTGGTGCTCCCACATGTGCAGGATTGCGAGGAGGCTTGGGAGATGTTCTTCCGACGAGCTATGCAGGGAACGCTTTGCGGGACTACTAAGGCTATGGCCGACGTGACCATGATGACACCGTCCGTTCAAGAACTAGGGTCGATACTCCTGTTGCGTGACTCGGACCTAGATCGGTCAATGATATTGAGGCGAGTACAGCAGGCTATCCTTGATTGCCAAGCGGCTGGTGGCTACGGTCCCGATGTGACCACGCTGGGGCCCGAGATCCTCCGTCCTACTTCAACCGAGGATGATCGGGATCCAGAGGAGCATGATTCTCTTCTGCAAGTCCAGCAGACGGTGGACGAGTTGCTGGCCAAATCGCGTCTACAGGAGCCTGGTTTTGATTCCAGCGTGCCCTTGCTGGGTCCGCTTGTCGTCGCAGTTCGCCGTCTGTGGAACTGGATATCTACTAAGTGGTATGTGCGCGGTTGGATGAGCCAGCAAGTGGCGTTCAATGCCGAGGTGGTCAGTGCCGTTGGGGAGGTGCTGTGGATTCAGGAGAGCAATAGACAGCGTCTTCAAGAGTTGGAGGCAGAGATCGAGCGACTTCGTCTGGAAGAGGGGAACGAAGCGTGAGGATATTTCAGCTGGGGCACGGCGTCATCCCCGCTGATGCGGTGGCGACACAGACGATGGAGATCGACCGCCGCTTGCGAGGATGGGGTTTTGAGACGGGAGTCTTCGCGGAACACGTCGCCCCTGAGTTTCGAAAAGTCGCACGACCGGATGTGGAGTTTGTCCCCCATCTGGATGGGGAAAGCGATGTACTGATCTACCATTACTCGATCTATACGCCAAACGTGCGATACTATCGGGCGTTTCGCGGGTCCAAGATCTTGATATATCATAATATAACTCCCGCACACTTCTTCCAAGGGTGGGACGAACACCAGCGACAACTGTGTGCCGTGGGGCATCGGGCATTGTCCAACCTGAGACGGTGCGCCCTTGCCCTGGGCGACTCGGAGTACAATCGTCAGGAACTTGTCAGGGCTGGTTTCTCTCCTGAGCGGACGGGAGTACTGCCCAACTTCCTACAGATTGAGAACTTCAGAAATGTGCTCACCAACGAGAGACTTGCGGCACGATTGCGCCAGGACGGTGTTGTGAATCTTCTGACGGTCGGGCGAGTCGTGCCAAACAAGGCCATTGAGGATGTGATCCGCATCTTCCATATCTACCACCGTTACGTCAATCCGCGCTCACGTCTCTATGTCGTGGGGTCTCGATATCTAGCAGCCTACGATGCCGCAATCGATGAGTTGATAGCGGCTCTCGATCTCTCTGACGTCGTGAACGTGACGGGGCGCGTCTCCCTGTCGGATCTGAAGACGTACTACGAGGCCGCGGATGTGTATCTGACAGCGAGCCATCACGAGGGATTCTGTGTCCCCCTCCTTGAGTGCATGTACTTCGGTGTTCCCATTATCGCGAGGAAGGCTGCCGCTATCCCCGAGACTTTGGGTGATGCCGGTGTGCTCTTCACGGAGTTAGGATATGTGGAGGTAGCAGAGATGGCCCATCTACTGGTCACCGATGCGGACCTCCGGAGACACATCATTGGGGCTCAGAGTGAGCGACTACGTGCCTTTGCGCCAGAACGCATCGCGGAGCAACTGTGGGCGGCGCTGCGAAGAGTTGGCATCGTGCAGGAGGACTCGGGATCGGCGGCTTATAGGGAAGAGACCAGCGAGACTGAACGGAAGCAGCGACCGGAGGTCTGAATGAATGATGTCGATCTAGACGTTGCAGAGATTCTGGAGCGGATCAAACGGGAGGTGCGTGAACAGTATCTCGAGGAGCAACGCGAAGTACCTCTTTCTCGTGCGGCGGCTCTGGAGGACGTGCGGGCTACGAGCTGGGTGAATCCCCATCAGCCTATCGGTTGGCCGCATCTGCCTAAGGGACTGACGCCGAAAGTGAAGGCCTTCCTCCAGAAAGCTGTGCGTCGCTTGCTCAGATGGTACATCAACCCGATCGTTGAGGAGCAGAATCGTTTTAACGCAGCGGTGGAAAGGGCGCTCGATGCATTGGCGCAGGAAAACAGACAGTTGCGCGCGGAGCTTAGTATGCACACAGCAGACCACCGTGGTGCACCTGGCGCGCAGGACATGTCCGCAGAAATCAACACCGATGCTAGATCGACCTGGGAGCCTTCATCTTAGGCGGTTGGGCGAGCACGCACCTGGGGGCTGGCAATGACTGGATCTAACGCACGATGTCCTCTTCTGTGCTCTGGAAATCACACATCGTGGATGCATAAGCTACGCTGCCCAGGCAGATTGCCATACGGCTTGAGGAAGCCGACCGTGGTCGCCAACTAACGGTTGGCCCGCAATCCTTGGGATAGATCAAATGGATTCGTTGCGCATTGCCTTCTTCACGCCATTGTCCCCTCTGAAAACAGCTATCGCTGACCACAGTGAAGGGCTGGTCCGCCACTTGGCCGACTTCGCCGATATCGATCTGATCATCGACACAGGTTATGAGCCCAGCAACCCCGAGATCATAAGCTGCTTCGATATCCTCGATTACCGGGACTTTCCCGCCTGTGCCCATCAGTACGATGCCATCCTATATGCAATGGGCGACAATGCATCGTTTCACGGCTACATATATGAGATGCTGCAACGGTATCCCGGAGTGGTGATCCTTCACGATACGACGCTACATCGTACGCTGATCAACCTCTCCTTCGGTCAGGGGAGACCGGAGCTCTATTTCCGTGAGATGCGCTACGCTTATGGTGTAACTGGCTCTGACATCCCGCAGCAAGTCCTCTCGGGGTACGGGCAGGAGTATGTCACCCGCTACCCCCTCTTCGAGCGTGTGGTAGACTCGAGTCTCGGTCTTGTCGTACACAACAGCTATGCCCGTCAACAGATTTTGCGCCGGTGTCCAGACGCTCGAGTGACTCAGATCAACCAACACTTCTTCCTTCCCCCCGGATTCCCCGACCAGACGGATGTAGCCTCTTTGCGTGCCCAGTGGGGCTTGGAAGGTCGCTTCGTGGTCGGGTCCTTCGGCATTCTCGTCCCTGACAAGCGACTCAATGTCTGTTTGCGTGCCTTTGCTCGCCTCTGGGAGCGGCATCCCGAGGCGATTTACCTGTTGGTCGGTAACCACCCCCCGGAGTTCGACTTGCCAGGCTTGATCCACGGACTGGGACTAGACGGGGACGTTGTGGTCACCGGTTGGTTGGATCCGGTACGTTTCACGCAAAATATGTACCTGGCCGACGTGGGGATCCATCTTCGCTATCCTCACATTGGGGGAACTCCGTTCACCCCCATCCGTCTAATGGGTATGGGGGTCCCGACCATAGTCTCCGACATATCCCCGCTAAGCGGATTGCCGCAAGGTGCCTGTGCAAAGATTGCTCCTGACCAGTGCGAGGAAGAGACCCTGAGTAAGACGCTGATGTGCCTAGCGGATCGTGAAAACCTGCGTCAACAGCTGAGTAAGAACGGTGCACGGTGGATTCGGCGGCATCACAATGTATCTGCAGTTGCGGCCCAGTATATCGATTTCATCCGGGCGACCTTGGGCAAGCCTCCACCTGGTCGTGATCGCCAGGCCCAGCATCGCCTTACATATCTGGTGCAGGAGACAGCCGCTATGGCACGCGCGATGGGCATTCGAGATGAAGATGACGACCTCCTCCAACCTCTCGCTCAGGCCATTGCCCAACAGCTGGCCCGATAGCTTAAGAGTTACATTTGCCCGGATACTGAACCTGAGGAGGGAATGCTCAGAGGTCTGGCTGCTCCACGACGACAGGTAGCATGGGGAAGTCAACCAGTAGTGCTGTGCAAGCGCGAGCTGGCCGGCCAGAAGGGCCGGGCACAATCTCCCAGACTCTGAGCAGAGCTGGGGTCTAGCTGAAGACACGGGGTTGGAGTGCCGCTGACGGATCGAGAGTGGTTCAGTTTGACTTGACAATGCGCGAGAATTGTAGATTGGATGGAAGCGAATGCTCAGCGGGTGGAGGGAAGCCAGGGGGTCACACCTCCTGCCTATCGGGAGCCGGGGGATGCTAGGATGAACCTCTCAGAAGATGATCTTGAGGCAATGATTGAGATTCGTGATCCGGAGATTGATGTCGAGGATATTGTCCCTCAAGTCCGTGCGAGACTTCGTGCTCAACACCGGCGGGCGAGAGGAATTGGGTTGGACTGTGAGGCTCTAGCGAGGGGGCAAGTGCCATCTGATAGGGCCAGCCCGCTGGACGATGATCTCGAGGACAATCTGGAACGGATGAGAGCATCCTACAACAGAGTGGTGGTTGACCTCTCGCTTACGAAGTCTCGTGTTCCTATCGTCGGTCCCCTGGTGCAGCGTATTCGCGAGCCACTGCACCGTCTGGCTATGTACTATGTCAACAGATCGGCTGGACGACAGTCCCGGTTCAATGCATATGTGGTTGGGGCGATGGCCAACTTGATCCGAAGCCTCGGGGAGGAGAATGAGCGCCTGCGTCAGGAAATTTCTCGGCTGGATGCCCGGTTGACGAACCTAGAGACCAACGCACGAGGAAAGCGAGAATGACGTGAGTGCCAGGTTCTCACGGGCGAGCGCGATTCGGCTTAGCGTGGAGATAGTTAGGATGAAAAGGGACGCGGTCTGAATCGTGACGGAAATACACCAGATGTTACCGGCATTCCTATATGGAGATGCTGTGAGTAACCAAGCAGCCCGGATCCGTCACCTCCTGCGCGATTGGGGATTTAGGTCGCGCATCTATGCTGAGGCGCGGGATCACCGGAGAGTGAACCCAGGAGCTGACTACAGGCGATACCGGGGCAGTCCCGACAATATCCTTGTCTACCACTACACCACTGGATCGGCTATGACAGAGTTCGTTCGACAGTTGCCCGATACCGTGGTAATCTACTACCATAATATTACCCCGCCGGAGTTCCTGGACACTTATAACGCTGCATACGCCGCTTCCTTAGAGCAAGGTCGTCAGGAGTTAGTCTTGTTCAGACATCTTCCCTTCGCTCTGGCGGGCTCGCAGTACAATCGACAAGAGATGCTATCGCTCGGCTTCAAGGAAGTTGCCATAATGCCGTACTTCATCTACTTGGATGAACTTCTCGCCGCCGCCGACAGTTCCGCTGGACAGAGAATAGCCTCTGATTACAGAGACGGGTGGGTCAACATACTGTTTGTGGGCCGCCTCGCTCCTAACAAGCGACAGGATGATATCATTCGGACCTTTAACTACTACCATAGGTTAGTGGACTGTCGGTCGCGCCTGATCCTGGTTGGCTCGGGAGATAGCATTCCGGAGTACCGAATGGAGCTTGAGGTCATGCTGGATGTGCTTGATCTCCAACACGTACATCTCACGGGAGAAGTGAGTCTAGAGGAACTGAGCGGCTATTACAGGGCTGCTACCGTCTTTCTGTGTCTCAGCGAGCACGAAGGCTTCTGCGTTCCGTTGTTGGAGGCAATGGGGTTCGACATTCCTGTTCTGGCCTTCAAGGCTACGGGGGTTCCGTACACTATGGGACAATCCGGTGTACTGGTCAAACGTAAGCGCTACGATGTGATCGCTACGCTGATCGACCTACTAGCGCATGACACACCTCTGCGCCGAGATATCATCGCCTCCCAGAACCGAAGGTTGTCCGCATTTGACCACGATTCCACTGTCAGATCTTTGCATCGTCAGGTTGAACGTATGATGCAGTTGGCCTGACTCTTCAGGTCTAACCATCCATTGATGACCAAACGTCCAGCATCACGACGACGATCAACTGGGCCACACGCCACGGGGATGACACGTAGCGCGCATAGTAGCCCCAGTGCTGAGAAGCCACGGGACCGATTTATCTGTCAATCGTCAACTGGCCGGCGAGGGGCTTCCCTGCCCTGCGCAGGCGATGTCCTATTCGTCACCCCGTCGTATGTACCATTCATAGGCGGGGCGCAGGCCTTCCAGAAGGCTATGGTCGAACGGTTGGTGGCCGAACACTGGAGTGTTACACTCTTGACAACCGATGCCCGGCAGGCGACTGATTTCTGGCATCCACCGGATTCTGGAACGGAACCCCTGCCCACCCGCGAAGCCCTCGCGGGGGTGGAAGTGGAACGGCTGCGGCTGGCTTACCCTTGGCTGGCGCCTTACACTCTAGGTTTGATACGGCGAGCGGGGTACGGAGTACATGACAGCCGTCTGCCACCGGCCATTCAGCGTCCGTTTCTGAGGTGGCTCTCAAATTGGACACCACCGCTGTTCGATGCCGAGTCCGTGCTCGCCGAACTAGTACGTGAGGTCGATCTGGTACAGGTTATCGATAGCTCCTGGGACGGCCTATTCGTCAGAGCTGCTCTTGCCGCTGCGCGCTATCGAAAGCCTCTGGTGAGCATACCGCTTATGCACCTGGGCGATCCACGCGTGGCCGCTCATTTTCAGATGGTCCACCAGGTCGACGTCTATCGGGCCTCCGACGCTGTTCTGGCTTTGTCCGAGCGAGAGGCAACGGTCCTGGCCGAACTCGGCGTTCCGTCGGACCGCATTCACGTCGTTCAAATGGGTGTGGACCCTCAGTGGCGGTGTCAGAGTGGGGATCCCGCTCAGTTTCGGGAGCGGTACGGTCTTTCCGACCCCGTGGTGGCCTTTGTCGGCGCGCATACCTATGACAAAGGTCTGTTCACCCTTGTCCAGGCCATCGTTCGACTCAATCAACACGGTACCCGGGTCCATTTGGTCTGTGCCGGACCCGGTGGAGAGCAGTTGAGGGAGTCTTTTCGGGGGCAGCCGCGGCGTGTGCGAGCCGTCCTGCATGACCGGGTAAAGGTTCTAGGGACAGTGAGCGAGCACATGAAACACGAGCTGCTGGCCGCCTGCGATGTGTTGGCTCTCCCCAGCCGGGTAGATACCTTCGGCATCGTGTTGGTGGAAGCCGGGCTCCACGGGAAGCCCGTTATTGGAGCGGACGCTGGCGGCATCCCTGGGGTGATCGAGCAGGGCGTCACAGGGCTTTTGGTCCCTTTCGACGACCCATGCGCCCTTGCTGACGCCATCCGACGGGTGGTGACCGACCCGAGATTGGCTGCTCGGCTGGGGGACGCTGGGCACCACTCTGTCCTCAGTAGATATACCTGGGACCACACCTATCGATCCCTGAAGGAGATCTACCTTGACATTCTGTGGGCACCGAGAGGGATAACGTGCGCATTGCCCTGATCGTTCATAAGTTCCCCCCAAGCAGCCTCGGCGGCACCGAGATCTACACGCGCAACCTGGCACGGGCGCTGTCGCCACAACATGAGGTCTTCGTCTTCTACAGGGACCAGGGTGATGGGCGGGCTTTCCGCGAGGAATGGGAAAATCGCGATGGATTCGCGGCTCGGCGCGTAAGTCGGGCGTTCAACGTCAAAGGAGCTAGTCCGCCGGCGCTCTTCGCGGATACATTCTTCAACCGCGACGTGGAGCGGGCCTTTGGTCGTTTCCTGGACGAGGTTCAGCCGGATCTGGTCCATTTCCAGCACTTGATGCTACTGTCCTATCGCTTGATGGCCCAAGCCAAGGCGCGCGGTCTTCCTGCTCTACTGACCCTTCACGACTATTGGTTTGTCTGTTCCAACTCTCAGCTGATC
>SKQX01000267.1 GCA_007118795.1 Thermoflexales bacterium
ACGGCGGGCGCCGCATCCCGCGCGGTCCGCATGAAGTCGACCAATCCTCCCCTTCCGTGAGCTTTCTTGACCACCACCTCGACCTGGACGTCGGGGTAGGTGCGGTTGAACTCGGAGAGCTGGTCGGCGAGAATCTCCGCTCCCTCGTTCTCCCCGTAGGGATCGAGTTCCTGCGGAAGCCACAGCTCCAAGGTGGTGATCAAGGGCGTCGGCTCTGGCGTCGGGGTCGGGGTGGGCGTCGGTGTCGGCTGCTGGGGTGTGGGTGTAGCCGGGACGGAGGGTGGGGTAGGCGCAAGGCTGGCGCAGCCGACCAATATGATCGTGGTAAGAAGCAGGGCGGGCCATTGTGGCCGATTGGATCGCAGAGTCTCCATAAGTCTCCACATCATAGGGCAGATTATACCACGGATTGTCGCTCCATCCCACTTGTCAACGCCTGGGCGTCGCGGTATGATCTCTGCCATTGGCTCGGAGGTGCGGCTCGCGAACCAGAAGCTGTCCTCCTCTCTCTTCCATCGGCAGCGCGGAGGCTTATGGCCCGATCTCGGGAGTCCGTTCGCTGGACAGAACTGGCTATCCTTGTCGTGGTCCTCGCTGTGGGTGTAGCCCTGCGTACCTGGCAGCTTGGCACTGTGCCGCCCGGCTTGACCCACGACGAGGCAGGTAACGGCTACGACGCGGCAGCTGTTCTGCGGGGAGTTCGCCCTCTCTACTTCAGCGTGGGATACGGCCGGGAGCCCCTATACCAGTACTCGGTGGCTCTGGTGATGTCGGTCCTGGGCGCCACCGACACGGCACTGCGCTTGACGACGGTAGGCTGGGGCGTCCTGGTCCTGCTGCTCAGCTACGCCTTCGCGCAGCACGTTTTCGGCTCCCTGACTGCTCTCCTCACGGTGGGTTGGATGGCGATCTCGTTCTGGTGCGTCATGACGAGCCGAGTGGGGCTGCGGGCCATCACCTCGACGGCCCTCTTTGCCACGTCCGCTTACAGCTTCGCGCTGGGATCCGAGTGGCTGCGTGTGGGGCCCGGGGCAGGAATAGGAAGATGTCGATGGCTGTGGTGGGGTCTCTCGGGGGTCTTCCTGGGCGCCTCGATCTACACCTATATGGCCAGCCGGGCTATGCCTGCGGTCTATTTTCTCTTCCTGGGGTATCTGTCCATGCGTCACCTGGTGGTTCGGGGGACGGCGGGAACGTCTACACATGACGCCGGGCATCGGTGGGGCAGGATAGCAGATCCTCTTCGTCAGCACTGGATCGGGATATCTCTTCTGCTGCTGATCGCGGCACTGGTTGCCGCGCCCCTGGTGCATCACCTGGTCGTGAATCCCGGGGTGGAGCAACGTGTCGAGCAGCTCAGCGCTCCTCTGGAGGACGCCCTGCGGGGCGACTTGGGGGCTCTCTGGGCTCCCGTGGGCCGGTCGTTGCCGATGTTCACCTTTCGGGGAGACCCGCTGTGGTTGTACAACATCCCCGGCAGGCCGCTGCTCGGGCCCACCGGTGGAGCCCTGTTCTACGCTGGCTTGATGGTGTGCCTATTCCATTTCTGGGACCCCCGGTATGGATTCCTGCTCCTCTGGCTCGTGGTGGGTGCCAGCCCCGCCCTGGTCACGGGGCCCGATGCCACCGCCCTGCGTTCGATCACAGCCCAGCCAGCGGTTTTCATGACGGCTGGCGTGGGGCTGACCACGGCTGTCCGTTTTCTGTTGCGGCGTGTTGGGTATTGGGGGCGGGTGGCAACGGCCGGTGCCCTAGCGGTGCTGTTCGTTCTAACGGGCGTGGACACGGTGGACGCGTATTTCAACGTGTGGGCGCAGCACCGGGACGTCCGCGTTGCCTATCACCACGCTCTGGTGGAGCAGGCTCGCTACCTTGAGGGGTCTCCGCAAGGGGGGACGGTGAGCATCTCCTCAATCTACCCGGGTCGTTATCACGATCCGTACACGATGGAGATGTCGTTGCGTCGTGATGACCTTTCGTTGCGATGGTTCGACGGTCGGTATGCGCTTACCTTCCCGAGCTCAGGGGAGGGCCGGGTCATCATCCCGTCCACTGCGCCCCTGGACCCGGCGCTGGCCCCCCTGATGATGTCCCACGGGTCGCGACTGCACTCAGAGCGTTTTCGGGGCGATGATCTCGTCACGGGCTTCGATGTCTACCGTTTTGACAGTGAGCAGGCGTTAGCTGACGTGCTGCGGTCTGTTAGGGACAATCCTGCTGCCTGGAGCATTTCAACCACCTTCCCAGAAGACGCTCCCACCACTGTCTACCAAACCCTAGACCTGCCCGCCGCCCTCGATGGGATGGTGAGCCTGTTGGGGTACAACCTACGGACCCCCACCATCGAGTGTGGTGGGGAGATCGAGCTCTTGACCGTGTGGCAGGTCCACGAGAACGTCGTCCCAGAGATGGTGGCTTTCGTCCATCTGTTGGGCGCTGACGGGCAGATCATCGGCCAGCTAGATCGGCTCGACGTGCCGTCGTGGCACTGGGAGCCCGGCGATGCCTTCGTGCAACTGCACCGCTTTCCGGTAGATGCGGACGTCCGGGCTGGGGTGTACCCGCTGTCGGTGGGGCTCTATCAGCGCGAGGACTCGAGACGGCTCCCCATTATGATGGAGGATGTTGTCGTCGGTGACCGGATACTGCTTCGTCCTGTGGAGGTGGTGGGAGAGTGACCAACTCCCGGCTTGTTCGGTGGACGCTGATCATCGCCGTGCTCTTGATCGCCTGGGGCCTGCGCCTGGCGGCGCTCGAGGAGGTCCCGCCCGGGTGGCGGGACGACGAGTTGATCAACATACACACGCTCTCGAGCAAGGTGCTGGAGGGCCAGTTCCCTCTCTATTACCTGGGCGCCTCGGGTCACGAGCCGCTGTATCACCATCTCCACGCTGGGGTGCACGCCCTCTTCGGCTTCAATGTGCTGAGCGGGCATGTTCTATCGGTGATGTTCGGTACCCTGTCCATCGCTCTGACCTACAGCCTGGTCCGGCGGCTCTTTCATCGCGATGCGGCGACGGCCATCGTCGCATCTCTGACGCTGGCGGTCTCCTTCTGGTCGTTGATGTACAGCCGGACCGGCATCCGGCATATCAGCTTGCTGCCCTTCATGCTGGCCACGTTCTATATGCTCTGGCGGCAGATCGACGCCGAAAAGCCGAGGATCCCCGGTTGGATCGTGTTCGGAGTGTTGCTGGCGGCCAGCATCCACACATACACTGCTTCTCGGGTGGTGCCCGTCCTGGTCGTCGTGTTCGCTGGCTATCTGGCATTGTCTCACCGTGATCAGTTCTACACCCACTGGAGGGGGATCGGGCTCGCTCTGGTGGTGACCGGCGTGTTGGTCACGCCAATGGGAGTGATCATTGCTCGCAGCCGGACTGCCCTGGCGATCGAGGGCATTGGGGCCGACGCTCGCGTGGCGGAGCTTGCCCAGCCTCTGCGGGCACTTGGAGACGGTGATCCGGGTCCCGTGATTGATTCTACGGTGAAGACGCTCGGCATGTTCCATGCCAGCGGGGACCCGGAGTGGTTGTACAACATACCCGGGCGCCCGGTGTTCAATCTGCTGGGCGGCGTGCTCCTGTGGGGCGGCGTGCTTCTCTGTCTCTATCGATGGCGGGAGTCCCGGCACTTCTTCCTTCTCATCTGGTTGGGGCTGGGGCTGTCGCCTGCCTTCATCAGCGTCCCCCCGGCCAGCCTCGGTCACACCATCGTGGCTCAGCCGGTCGCTTTCATCCTCCCGGCCTTGACTGTGACCGAGATCGGCCACGGTCTTCGCTCCCAAGCGTCGACGGGCCTTCGGAGGAGGCTTGCGGTGTTCGGGTCGTGGGCTTTGGTGCTGACCTTTGTGGTCACCAACGGCGTCCGCGACATCGAGGGATACTTCCGAACTTGGCCGGCGGAGGAGATGGTGCGCATCCTGTACAGGGCGGACTACCGCGACATCGCCGGCTATCTGGATTCCCGCCCAGAGCTGGAGGACGTGGCCGTGGGAAGCTCGTTGATGGGCCCCTGGGATCGTCTCGCCCTGACTGTGGATACTGGGCGGGAGGACGTCGACATCCGGCTATTTGATCCGAGGCGGGCCCTGGTATGGACAGCCGATGGTGACCTCAATACCGTGATACTGACACTCTGGCCCGATCCAGCCCCGGAGATTGAGGCGGCGCTGGATCTACTTCACGTCTCTGCCGAGAACCTGCTCAAGGATCTCAAGCGGCACGAGGTGCATCCGGTGGGCTCAGGGCCCCCGGCCCTGAGCGATCTTTGCCGTCTGGGCGGCGGAGATGGGAACGTGGAGCAAGGGCCGCATCGCTTCGGCAACGGTCTGGAGCTGACCGGATCTTGCTGGCTCGATCCGATTGGTTCGGCGGGGTCGGAAATAGTCCTGCTCACCATGTGGGTGGTGGCCGGCCCGCTCCATCTGCCCCCCATGCCCCTGATCGCCAACCCGCCGCCTCCCAGAACCTATGCTGGCCCGCGGTTGGCCGCGTTCGCCCATCTCGAGGCCTCTGGTCCAGCGGATGGCGAAACCCAAGGCCAAGGGAAAGCGGTTGTGGCCGACGACGGTTTCTGGGTTGACCCCCTTACGTTGAGATCGGGCGATCGGTTCATCCAGATTCACCGCTTCAACATCGGGGAGGAGGTCCCCCTGCAATCGTCCCGGGTCAAGCTCGGACTATACGATCCGAAGACGGGAGAACGATGGCCGGTCCTGGATTCAGAGGGCGGCCCGACTAGCGAACACGTGGTTATCCTGGGAGGGGGGCCGTAGGGGTCATCGCGAAAGGACGTTACCGGGGTGGAGGACTCGCCACACAGGGTGTCTTGGCGAAACCTGGGACGGCATTCCGCCGCTTGAGCCGTCAAAGGGCCTCGGTGTTCGCCGCTGTGGGAAGGCTCGGGCTATCGGGATGGGACTTGGAAGGTCAGGCCTGAGCTTTGACAAGCGGTCGGCCGCATAGTAGAATTCGCCCCGTTCGCACCACATTCTGCGTTTTGGTCCCAGTAGCTAACCCTCCATCTCGAGGAAGGGACCAAGCTGCAGCAGTCACAGACTCACACACTGTTCTGGCCTTAGCATTGGCACGGAACGACCAATCAACGCTCGTGGGCCGCGAGAAGGCGGAGTGGTCCACCGGCCAGCACCACAGG
>SKQX01000027.1 GCA_007118795.1 Thermoflexales bacterium
AGGATGGCGATCGCCCCTACGATGATCGTCATAACGATCAAAGTCAAGTTGATCACAGCCGACGCCAGCTGCCATGCTCCAGCGCGATCGTCGTCAGCGAGATGGTCGGCGAACGTGGGGATAAAGGCCGAACCGAGGGAGCCTCCGGCGATTATCAGGAAAGCCGTCTCCGGGATGCGGCTCGCCGCCATGTAGGCATCCACCTCGGCGCCGGCTCCAAACAGGACCCCGATGACCATCTGGCGCCCCAGCCCCAGGATCCGGCTGACAACGAACAGCGCCATGACCAGCCCAGCGGCCCTGGCTATCTGGCGTCCGCCCCGGCTCACCTGACCGCCTGAAAGCGATTGAGGACCGGCGGACGGTGCATCGGCCCTGTCACATGAAGAGAGCCGGGGTTGTACACCCCGGCTCTCGCCAAAAGGAGGAGAAGAAGAGAAACCGTCCCTGACTGCTTCAACATACTACCAGATTGGGTGCCCGCGTGCTTGACGTCAACCTTACGCTTCCCTGACGAAGATCTTCCATTCGCCGCGCCGTGGCTTCGATCGGCCGGGGCCGTGTGCCGGACAGACACCACAGGCGCAAAAGCCATACGATCGACTGTAAGGGAGTCCCACAGACGGGTGGGCCCAAGAGATAGAATCACCACCATCTGAGGGAACTACGAAGAGATCCGCTTCACCCTGGCACCCAGTGAGATCAGTTTGTCCTCGATGCGCTCATAACCCCGGTCGATCTGCTGGATATTACGAATCAGGCTCTGACCATCAGCGCATAGAGCCGCAATCAGAAGCGCCATGCCGGCCCGGATGTCCGGGCTGCTGACCTCCTCGCCGTGCAGCGGCGACGGCCCCTGAACCACACATCGATGCGGATCGCAGAGGATAATCCGGGCGCCCATGGCGATCAGCTGGTCGACGAAGTAGAGGCGGCTCTCAAACATCTTCTCGTGCACCAGGACGGTTCCCTGAGCTTGAGAGGCCAATACGATGGCGATGCTCATTAAGTCAGCGGGAAACGCGGGCCAGGGAGCATCTTTGACAGTGGGGACCGCCCCGCCCACATCCGGTGTGACCACCAGCGACTGCTCAGCGGGCACAAACACGTCCTCCCCCCGGAACTCGAACTGAACGCCCAGGCGATCAAAGACCAGTGACACCATCTTCAGGTGTTTTGGAGCGGCTCCTTTGATCAATAGCTCGCCTCCGGTCACCGCCGCCAGGGCGATATAGCTTCCTATCTCCATATAGTCCGGCCCCACCGAGAACTCCCCACCGCCCAGGTCATCGACCCCCTGAATGGTCAGCGTGTTGGAACCGATCCCCTGGATGCGGGCACCAAACTGACAGAGCATATGGCACAGATCCTGAACATGCGGCTCGCAAGCCGCGTTCCGGATGGTCGTTGAGCCCTCAGCAAGCACGGCAGCCATGATGGCGTTCTCCGTCCCCGTCACACTCGCCTCGTCGAGGAGAATATCCGCGCCTCGAAGACGGTCAGCCCTCAGGCTGAAAGCCTGGTCACTGTGGATCTCCGCTCCTAACGCGCCCAACGCCAGGAAGTGCGTGTCGACCCGCCGCCGTCCAATCACATCTCCACCCGGCGGCGGCATGAACACGGCGCCAGTGCGGGCCAGCAACGGCCCGGCCAGGGTGATCGAACCTCGAATCCGACTGAACAGATCCGGGCTGAGCTCATTGGTGCGCACTCGGCCGGCCTCAAGCCGCCAAGTATGAGGGTCCAGCTGCTCAACCTCCACGCCTATGTCAGCCAGAATCTCCGCCATCGTGCGGATATCGCCAATGTCGGGCATATTCCGGAGCACCACCGGTTCATCGGTCAACACGCACGCGGCCAGCAGCGGCAGAGCCGCGTTCTTGTTCCCGCTGGGAACCAACGTCCCCGAGAGCGGACGACCTCCCTCGATCAGTAGTCTGTCCACGTCATCGTCCTTCCGCTGCAGCGCTCAACCATCGTTCCCTGTCCCGAGCAGGTCCCCGGCAAGGCCATCCTGCAAATATCGGGCATCAGTGAACTCCGAAAAGGACCCCGTCTCTCGAGAAGATCCCGTCGGTGGCACCATTCCCCTCCCGGCCTTGCGTGCGAATGCCCCCACAGAACGGCCCGCAGAGCGGGAGATCCTCGGCCACCATTTCTCCTCGTTGGGAGCTGCTGACGTTGCCCCCACCGTCCCAGGGCTCCCAGAGCTCGCGAGTGTGAGCCGACACCTCCAGCAAACCGCCTGAGTGCCGACTTCCTATTGCGGAGGCTGATAGTCGCCCCCGAGTATCAAAGATATGTCGTACTCTGCCGCCGAATCGGATCCTTCAACGACAGCCGAGCTCGGGAGATCCAGAAAACGAGCCACGTACTGGGCCGTGTATGTCTTGCCAGTGTGGGCGATAACCAACGACTCGCCGATGTTCTGCCGGTCGGCATTCCCGGTATGAAGCACGTGCAGATCCCGTTCACGAAGCCGCTCGGCTACCCCGACGGCTAGCCCCTCCGTGACCGTGCCATTCAGCACCTCGATCGTGGCGGCCTCCTCCTCTATCCGAGAACGTGCATCGGCCTGTTCTTCCCCAGGAGCATCCTTCGCCGTGAACATCTCGTCGCGTAACTCGCGCATCCTGTCCCGCAGCAGGATCAGCACCTCAGCTCCAGTCTCTGTGACGTACGGTATCGTGTACCGCTCGTCAATGACACCGAAGCGAATGTCGTCGGGATCCACCTGCGTCGCGAGCCGGGCCAGAGCAACCATCTGATCCAGCTGCAGATCAGTCTCCACCGAATCCTGCACCGTCCGCCACATATCCGGGGCTTGGGCGATCAGCGTGGGCAACATGCCCAGCCGAGTGACTTTCTCAAAGATCGCCCGTATGACCTTCTGCTGCCGCCTGGCGCGGTCGAAGTCCCCGCCCGAGGAGTGCCGCGTTCGAGCGAACTTCAGCGCCAACTGCCCGTCGAAATGCTGCTGACCAGCTTCAATGTGGAGGGGATCAAAACCGTATGGATCGGCGGGATCGTTGGACGGATAGGTTCGGTCGTAGATCTCCTTTTCCACGTAGATGTCGATCCCACCAATTCGATCCACTAGCTCGACAAACGCGTCGAAATCGATCCGTACGTAGAAGTGAATGGGAATGCCCAGGTTATTCTCGACGGTCTTCGCTGCGAGCGCGGGTCCTCCGCCCGGGTAGTCGTCCCTGTCACCGTAGAAATGAGCGGTGTTGATACGAGCCACCCCGTAGCCCGGTATCGGAACCCAAAGGTCCCGAGGTATGGAGAGCACCCCGCCGGTCTTCGTGACGGGATCCAGGGTTAACACCAGCATCGAATCAGTGCGAAAGGTGCCAGATTGCCCAGCGCGTCGATCGATGCCCAGAATCAGTACGTTGACCCGCTCTTTCCCTTCCCAGCTGATCTCGGGGCTGGCAAGATCGGGTGTGGGCGTATCCACAGGCAAAATGCCCACGCCAGGACTGAAACTAGGGGGAGAGCCGGAGAAAGCGATATGACGTCGCACCTGATCGAAGACAAAGATCCCCGCCAGGGCGGACACGGTGAGGAAGACCACCAGCAAGACGCCCGTCACCAGGCTCTGGAAGAACCTGCTTGAGCGCCCGATATCTTGCCCGACACCTTGGCGGTCAGTCTGCACGATCGACTACCTCCACGCACCTCTCTCCCTAGCTCACGGACGACCCAAGGCAACCCGGGCGATCCAGCATCGCAGCTCATCCGAAGCTCATCCCCCGGGGAACGTCGCGGTTGATTATAGCACGGGCGGGCACCGGCAGCAATCAGGGTAGCGATGCTGTGTAGAGCCGTCCTCCATCGAGCACGTAGAGCCGTCCCTCCGCTTCGTTCACGGCCAACGCCTCGAGGGCCCCGAAGCTGTCCTCAGCCCGCAACTGCGCTCTGAAGCCACCATCCGAGTCCAACTGAACCACCCGCTGATTGCCGGGATCCGCCAGGTAGACAACTTCGCCCCCCCTGGGATCCACGGTGAATGCCGTGATCTCTCCGATCTCCCCCGGCACACCCCGAATCTCAAAACCTACAGGCTCGCCTCCCAGGAACTTCTCCACCCTGCCATCATCGTGAAGAACGTAGATGTGGCCGTCAATGGCCATCTCGACGGCCGTCTCCAGGCCTTGCTGGCCGGTGGCCAGAAAGTACGGTTCCGGAGGATGTGGATAGCCATCACCGAGCGGGCGATAGCGCCAGATCTGACCGCCCAGCTCAGCAGCCTTGTCCAGAATGTAGAACTGTCCCAGGTAGCTCCCCACCGCCACCGGCATGGTGGGCAGCGGAGTGCTCAACGCCACCCGACTTAGATGGGCCGCTCCGCTTTCCGTCTCCCACGCCGGATCATAGCTCACCAGCCCTCCATCCTCCTCCAGGACGAGGAGCGCAGCTGCCCACCTGCCACCCTCCGCCCCGACCCAGGCGCCATCGACGAGCCGACCGATGTCTTCTCCCTCAACTCGCTGACCGGTGCGGACCAGAACCAGGGCACCCTCACCATCCGATCCATTGAGGGAGACTCGGGCACCCCACCCGTCTCTCGAGTCGACGACGAAGAGGGCCTGACCGCTCTGGATCAAGCGCCGTTCCCGATTGCTGGAGCCAAAATCCGCCAGCTGAGTGAGCGCTAACCGTTCCACCGAGTCGATCCGGTCGAGGGCGATCTGCACCTGATCCTGAAGCGCTCGTGCAGAGGGATCATCCGGCTGGATTCCAGCCGCGGCCTCAATCTGCTGCAGGGCCTTCTCCCAGTGCGCCCGCGCCTGTTCAGAGTCCGCTCCTGCAGCCTGTGCCAGCGCGATCTGCTCCTCAGCTCGCGTCACAACGCCATCGAAGCGCGACTGCGCTGCCAGTCGCACATAGGCCAAAACCGTAAGACCCACTACCACCAATGGGATGGCGACGGCAGCGCCCAGGGCGATGGTCCGATTCTCTCTGGGCGCCGGGCGTAGATGCTTCGGGCGAGAGCGCGCGCCTCGGACCCCGGGCAGCATACTGCGCAGGGTGACCGCCATCGCCGCGCCCCCCCACCTTCCCAGAGCCAGCAGGCCTGCCCCCAGAGCGGCAACCCCATGCCACAGGTAACCCAGGGCTCGACCTGCGCCGC
>SKQX01000084.1 GCA_007118795.1 Thermoflexales bacterium
GCTCCGGCGTGCAGAAGATATGGGCGTCGTCCTGGGTGAAGCCGCGCACGCGCAGCAATCCGTGCAGCACGCCGCTCCGTTCATACCGGTACACCGTACCCAGCTCGGCCCATCGGAGCGGAAGGTCGCGGTAGGAACGAAGGTCGGACTCGTAGATGAGGATGTGGAACGGGCAGTTCATCGGTTTCAAGTAATAGTCCACACCCTCGACGTCCATCGGGGAGTACATGCTCTCCTCGTAGAAGTCGAGATGCCCCGACTGCCGCCATAGCTCTCCCTTTCCGATGTGAGGCGTGAAGATGATCTCGTAGCCGCCCTCGCGATGACGCGCCCGCCAGAAATCCTCGATGGTCTGGCGAATGCGGCCGCCCTTCGGGTGCCAGTAAGCCAGCCCAGAGCCGCCTTCTTCGTGGAAGCTGAGGAGATCCAACTCCTTGATCAGCCGCCGGTGGTCCCGCTTTTCGACCTCCTCCCGCCAGTCCAGAAACTCCTCTAATTGTTCTCTCGTCTCCCAGACCGTGCCGTAGATCCGCTGGAGCATCGGCCGGCGCTCATCCCCTCGCCAGTACGCCCCGGCCAGGTTGAGCAGCCTCAGTGCATCCGGGTTGATCATGCCGGAATGCTCCACGTGCGGACCCCGGCAGAGATCCACGAACGGCCCGTGGCGGTAGACCGACAGCTCAGGCTCGCCCTCCGTGGGCTCACCGTGCTCATCCATGCGACCGGAGACGATATCGTCGATCAACTCCTGCTTGTACGGTTGATCCTCGAACAGCTCCCGTGCTTCCTCCTCGTCCAGTTCCTCCCGGACGAACGGCAGCTCCTCCCCGATGATCTCCCGCATTCGTCCCTCGATTTCCTCCAGATCCTCCGGCGTCAGGGCACGGGGCAGATCGAAGTCATAGTAGAAGCCGGTATCGATGGCAGGACCGATGGCCACCTTCCCCTCCGGGAACTTCTCCAGCACCGCCTGCGCCATCACGTGCGCCGCTGAGTGCCGGATCCGGTGCAGGTCACCGTTCTCCTGAATCTTCCGTTTGTCAGACATGTTCCTCCTCCATTATCAGCGGTCGCTGGAAGCGTCAGCTGCAGCTGCTCCGACCCATCGGCTTCGCTCCATCGTTGCGACCGCCCTCACTGCCCAGACGCAAAAAAACCCGCGCCCTTGGGGCGCGGGTCTCTCCCACGTGGTTCCACCCAAGTTTGCGGCCAGTCTGCCGCACACTCTTGAGGCGATAACGGGCCTGCCCGGGATCTCTTACTCTCGCCTACTGGGCATCCTTCCGCCGCGCGATTTGGGAGACCCACTCTCGGGGGGTTTTCTCAACTCTTTGGCCAAAGGGGCTTCCAGCCGCTGACCCCTTCTCTCTAGGACCGGCCGGGCTGATACTCGTCCCGATCACAGCTTTCGGATCATTCTGATTGCCCAGATTATAACCCTTCCGTCTGGCTTGTCAACTTCAACCCCTCTGGTCATCGCCCACATCCTTGTGGCTGCCTGGCACCGGCCGCGGCCGTCGCTGAAATGCCCGGGACCTCACCTCGCACCTCCAGCGCGAGGCCCGGCCGTTGCCGCCGCCTCGCGCTGCTTGGCCCTTGCCAATCGTGCCCGGCTAAGCCCTCCGTTGAAGTGCCCGCCACCTTGCCTCGGCCCCGTCCTGAAGCTAAGCTCCATGGTCAGCTCGCGTCAGCGAGATCTGAGCCGTGCCGGCCGCCTCCCGGCAAACCCAGACATCCACGAGTCTTCACATAAAAGCGGACCTACCATTCTGCCTGTCGAGGAAGACCTCCATAACCGCGCATGTCTCATGGACATCGGTACCCATGCCTGCGACCGCAAGCTGCCTTTGACACCAGGCCAGTCCGGTCGTATACTGTTCAGCACCGACAGTTACGGACACCGTGGAACGGATCAGAACGCACGAGGAGCGAGAGGTCCCACCATCCTTCTTTACCGTAGACTCAGTTCACGGCGCAAAACTCCCGCCGTCGCCATTCGCATCACCAGGAAGCTTCAGCACGAAAGGACAGGACATGAGCACCAAATTTAAGGACGACGAAACGACCCGCCACTCCGGACCCGGTCAGGATCGACCTGGCCCCGTCGCGAAGCGACGCAGGACGGCTGATGAATGCCTGCTCGAGACTAGGCCCCCAGACGTACCCGACTTCATCGATAGCGACCCCTGGCGCGTCCTGCGTATCCAGGCCGAGTTTGTGACCGGGTTCGAGACCATGGCAGACCTGGGTCCGGCGGTGACCATCTTTGGATCGGCGCGGTCCTCGGAGGGCACCTCCACCTATCAGGCTGCGGTTGAGACCGCCCGCCTGTTGGCCCAGGAGGGGCTCGCCATCATCACTGGCGGCGGCCCCGGCATCATGGAGGCTGCCAACCGGGGCGCCCAGCTCGGCGGCGGTATCTCCGTTGGGTTTGGCATCGAGCTCCCTTTCGAGCAGGGCACCAATCCCTACCTCGATGTGGCCCTCACCTTTCGCTACTTCTTCGTGCGCAAGACCATGTTCGTCAAGTACGCTCAGGCCTTCGTCATCTTCCCGGGCGGGTTCGGCACCATGGACGAGCTCTTCGAGGCGCTGACCCTGATCCAGACGGGCAAGATTCACGACTTCCCCGTCATCCTCTATAGCTCCGACTACTGGGGAGGGCTGCTGGACTGGCTGGAGACCACCATGGCGGGTCGGGCCAAGATATCCTACGAGGACCGGGAGCTCTTCGTGGTCGTGAACTCGCCCGAGGAGATCCGCGACGCCCTATTGGCAACCATGGACCTGCCCCATCGCCCTTGCTAGCACCCGCTAGCACGGCAAGCACGGGCGGACGTGGGATCGCCTCCGCGCGCCTCTGTCGCCCTCGCGGATCGGCGTCACCCGCGGTGCCGGGCGACGCGTCCCCCCGAGCACAGTTGCGCCAACGGGAGCTGCCCAGGGGCCGAACCCTCTGGCAGCTCCCCTCAGCAATCCTACCGATCTGCGAGAATCAGCGTTGATCTGCGTCCCATCCTCCCTTCCGCCTCCCACCGGACCGTCCCTGGACGCTCCTGGTGTTCATCTCAGTCTCCAGGATCGATCGGAACCCCGATCCCCGCCGGAATCGAGTTGCTCTCCACGCTCCGCCGTGATAGAATCCTGCCACGGTGCTGGTTGGAAGACGTGATCCGGTTCGTGAGGGAGCGGATCCGCCGTACCGGCTCTCGATCTCCAGGGATGATGGAGCAATCTATGGAACGTAACCAGACTCACCCCCTCGCCGCGGCTGTCCGTGATGCCTACCGCGCGGGCGAGGACGATGAGACCATGGAGCCCCTGGTCCTGTTTGAGGACGGGAAGCCAGTCGGGCGCATTGAGGATGGTGACTACGTTATCTTCTACAACATCCGCGGCGAGCGAGAGATCGAGCTGACCCGGGCCTTCGTCGATGATCAGTTCCCCCACTTCGAGCGTGAGCCCATCGTCACGCATTGGACTACCATGATCGAGTACCACCCGAATCTTGATGCTCGCGTCGCCTTCCCGCCCCCGGGTGGTATCCGCGATACACTGTCCGAAACGGTCAGCAGGGCGGGGAAGCGCCAGATCAAGATCGTCGAGTCGGAGAAGCAGGTCCATCTCACCACCTTTCTGAACGGCGGGCGTGAGGACCCCTTTCCCGGCGAGGAGCGGATAATCGTCGATTCCCTCGACTTCGAGGGCTACTTGCCGCCGCCATCGATGCGGGCGGAGGATGTGGCCAACGCCGCCATCCGCGCCCTCCAGGACGAATCGGTCCACCTGCTGGTGGTCAACTGGGCCAACGTCGACGTGATCGGGCACAGCGAGGACCGTGACGCCATCAAGGCCGCCGTCTCGGCCGTGGACGCCCAGCTGGGCCGCGTCCTCCAGGCCGCGCTGGCCATGGACGTCATCGCGCTGGTGACCGCCGATCACGGTACCGTCGAGAAATGGTACTACCCCGACGGCTCCATCGACACCGGACATACGGACAGCGAGGTCCCTTTCGTGTTGGTCGCACCTGGGGTCAACGGGCGTGAGGACGGTCGCCCTGTGAGTGTCCGCGCTGGCGGCTCCCTCGTCGATGTGGCTCCCACCATCCTGGCTTTGCTGGGTATCGAGAAACCCCCGGCGATGACCGGCACGTCCCTTATTCGGGGCACCCCGGGCCGCGCGCCCGGGCGCGTGGCCCTGCTCATCCTCGACGGCTGGGGGGTGCGCGACGAGCAGTGGGGCAACCTGATCGCGCAGGCGGACACACCGGTGATGGATGAGCTCCTGGCGCACCATCCCGCCGCGCGGCTGCAGGCCGCCGGCGAAGCCGTCGGTCTGCCGGATCAGATCCCGAACCGCGAGGGGAAGACGGTGGGCAACTCCGAGGTGGGCCACGTCCACATCGGCGCCGGGCGTGTCATCACGTCGGACCGGCTGCGCATCGAGCGGTCCATCGAGGACATCAGCTTCTTCCAGAATCCGGCGCTTCTCTCCGCTATGGAGGGCGCCCGCGACGACGGACGGGCCCTCCATCTGCTGGGTATCATCTCGTTCTACAGCTCCCATGGCTCCGTGGAGCATCTAAAAGCCCTCCTCCGTATGGCCGGGCGCGTCGGCGTGCCCCGGGTCTACGTCCACGGGATGCTCGGCCGCCGAGGGGAGAAGCCGGAGAGCGGCGCCATCTACGTGGCTGACATCGAGGCCGAGTGCCAGCGTCTCGGCGTCGGGCAGTTCGTCTCGCTCATCGGTCGTTTCTGGTCCCTCGACCGCGAGGAAAACTGGGATCGTATCGAGAGATCCTACCGCTGGCTGATCCACGGCGAGGGCCGCCCGGTAGATCCCAGCTAGATTTCGGATCTGAAGATATGGGCCGACGGAGGGAGCCAGTTGGAGACCTTGAAGGTTTCAGCACACACAGGAACGACGGGGCGGAGGTGCCGTTGCCATCGTTAAGCCGTGATAGGATCGAGGCTGCGCACCCACTGGATCCTCCAGAGTGCCGCACGGGGCGAATAGCAAAACCGGCTGGAATCGGAACCAGCCGGTCGGTGGTGGGCGGTGCAAGACTTGAACTTGCGACCTCCACGATGTCAACGTGGCGCTCTGGCCAACTGAGCTAACCGCC
>SKQX01000274.1 GCA_007118795.1 Thermoflexales bacterium
AGCTGGCGTCTGTGCCAACCAGGAGAACCGGGAGTGCCGCCCCTGCAGGGGCAGGAATCCCGCCACATGTACCAGTATACCACACCTTGGACCCAGCAGTCAACTGGTATTCTTGCAGGGCCGAACACGTCATTTGCAGCGCAATGAGTGGGGCTCCCCTACGACAGAACCTCGTCTTCGCGCCGTTCTGTTCTTGTTTCAGGATGTCGTGAGCTGCCAGGGCGAGCCGTCAACTCCAAAAGGGTGGACCGTCGTCACCTCGGGAACTGGTCGGTCCATCTGGAAGGTCCATCTGAACTGGTCTCAACGTCTATGATCGCTGTGAGACAGACCTTCTTGTAGCGAGAAGGTTCTCCCAGCAGAGGCAAGAGAAGGGCCGATGGAAGTGTCTACTGCGTCAAAGACGCAGATCTTCCTCAAAGCGGATCTGAGAGGCACAGTTGTGAGAACCGTTCCCCTGTGCTACCATTGGAAACAGGTGAGTATGGTCAGGCGCGTGTCAAGTCAAGACACTCTGACTGGTATCCTGTGACTACCTATCCCAAACCATGGCCACAGAGCAACCCTCGGACGATGTAAGGCGCGTCCGGCGAGAGGTGCGCGACGAGGAGAGGCAGCGTCTCTACCGTCGTGCCATCCTGATAGCGGTCACCGGCAACGTCTTCCTGGCCGTCGCCAAAGGCGCGGTGGCCTGGGTCTCGGGGAGCAGTGCGGTCCTATCGGACGCCGCCAATTCCTTCTCCGACACCTTCTACAGCCTGTTTATGGCCCTGGGGCTTACGATGGCGCGCCAGCCGCCGGACCACGGTCATCCCCAGGGTCACAGCCGGCTCGAGCCACTGGTAAGCTTCCTCATCGCAGGCGTCATGGTGCTCGCGGGCTACGCGGCCATCCGAGAGGCGGTACAGCGCTTCCGGGCCGGGGGAGCAGCCATACCACCCGGTTGGCCCGCGGTCGCCCTGATCGGAAGTGCCGTGGTCAAGGTCGTAATGTACGGACTCGTCCTAGACGCCGGACGCCAGGCCGACAGTCCGGCTCTCCGGGCCAGTGCTCGCGACAACCTGGCCGACGTCCTGGCGTCTCTGGCCGCTCTCGCCGGGGTGATCGGGTCGAATCTCGTCCACCCCCTGGCTGATCCTCTGGCCGGATTCGTCGTCGTCCTCTGGATGCTCCGAGCCGTGTGGGATATCGTGTCCGAGAACGTGGGTTATCTGACAGGACGCGGAGCGCCCCCGGAGATGACCGCCGAGATCGTCGAGGCGGCCTCGGGCGTGCCTGGTGTGCTGGGGGTGCATCAGGTCATCGCCGACCACGTGGGGCCGGAGCTGCGGGTGGACATGCACGTGGACGTCGACGGCGGGATCCCACTCCGTGAGGCGCACGCTATCGGGGAACAGGTTGAGGATCAGGTGGAGTCCTTACCCGGCGTGGGTGTTGCCTTCGTCCACGTGGAACCTGAAGACGGCTAGCTCACTTCCCCCTCGCCAGTGTCCTGGCGCCAGGGCTCTCGTTCCGGTATAATCCATTCGAACTGACGTTCTAATAGCGGCTCCAGACTCATCGGGGAGTTCAGCCGCCGGTTGCCCAGGCATCCGGTGGTTCGGGGTCCATGAGAGGTGGGCAGCTTGGCCGGGTAGGTCGTGGTGGCGTGGCGGTCCCGGGATGGGCTCCCTCAGGCGGCGCCCTTCGCGGTGAGTCGGACCAAACCTGATGCGATTCATGGCATGCCAAGATTCGATCTAGTCTCTGAGTTTCAGCCGACGACTGACCAGCCCCAGGCCATCGACGCTCTGGTTGAGGGTCTTCGTGCGGAGCACAAGCATCAGACGCTCCTGGGAGCTACCGGTACCGGGAAGACCTTCGTGGTGTCCCACGTCATTGAGCGCGTTCAGAGGCCGACCCTGGTCATCGCGCACAATAAGACCTTAGCTGCCCAGTTGTATTCCGAGTTCAGAGAGTTCTTCCCCCACAACGCGGTCGAGTACTTCGTCTCTTACTACGACTACTACCAGCCCGAGGCGTACGTTCCCAAGCACGATCTCTACATCGAGAAGGACGCCGACATAAACGAGGAGATCGACAAGCTGCGGCTGGCCGCCACCACGGGCCTGTTCTCCCGCCGTGACGTGATTATCGTGGCCTCCGTTTCTTGCATATACGCCATCGGAGACCCACGGGAGTGGGGTCGGGTCGTTCTAGAGCTGAAGCGGGGAGAGCGTCATCGCCGAGATACCCTCCTCCGCCATCTCGTCAGCATCTACTACGTTCGAAACAACGTGTCGCTGGCGCGGGGCAATTTTCGCGTGCGGGGTGACACCCTGGAGATTATGCCGGCTTACGGGGAGACCGCGTTCCGGATCAGTTTCTGGGGGGATGAGATTGAGCGTATTACCGAGGTTGATCCTCTCACCGGCGAGGTGCTGGACGAATTGCGTGAGCTGAATATCTTCCCTGCCAAGCACTTCATCACGCCGGAGGAGAAGAGGGAGCAGGCGCTGATCGATATCGAGAACGAGCTGGAGGGTCGCCTGGACGAGCTGGAAGCGCAGGGCAAGTTGCTGGAAGCGCAGCGTCTGGAGCAGCGAACCCGCTACGACCTGGAGATGATTCGCGAGATTGGATACTGCTCGGGCATTGAGAACTACTCGCGCCACCTTCAGCAGCGGCCCCCTGGCTCCCCGCCGTGGACGCTGATGGACTACTTCCCGGCGGACTACCTGCTGGTCGTCGATGAGTCCCATATGACGATCCCCCAGGTCCGCGGGATGTACCACGGAGATAGGAGCCGGAAGGAAACTCTGGTCGACTTCGGCTTTCGGCTTCCGTCAGCTCTCGACAACCGCCCGCTGGAGTTCGAGGAGTTCGAGGCGCGCGTGAACCAGGCAATCTACACATCGGCTACGCCCGGGCCGTATGAGCTGAAGAGGAGCGGACAGGTCGTGGAGCAGATCATCCGCCCGACCGGGGTGATCGATCCGAAAGTCATCGTCCGACCGGCGAAGGGCCAGATTGACGATCTTGTCGGGCGCATTCATCGACGCCTCGAGCGCGGCGAACGTGTCCTGGTTACCACCCTGACTAAGCGTATGGCCGAGGATCTTGCCGACTACCTGAGGGAGCTCGACGTCAGCGTGCACTACCTTCACAGCGAGGTTCAGACCATTGAACGGGTGGAGATTCTGCGCGACCTCCGGTTGGGGGCTTATGACGTGGTGGTCGGTGTGAACCTGCTACGCGAAGGCCTGGATCTTCCGGAGGTCAGTCTGGTAGCGATCTTGGACGCCGACAAGGAAGGCTTCCTTCGCTCGGACACGGCCCTCATCCAGACGATGGGACGGGCGGCGCGCCACATTCAAGGAACCGCCGTGCTCTATGCCGATGAGATCACCGACTCTATGCGGCGGGCCATCGACGAGACGGAGCGTCGCCGTGAGGTGCAGATCGCATACAACCTGGAACACGGCATCGAGCCCACCTCCATCGTCAAGGCCGTCCGGGACCTGACCGACCGGGTGCGGCGTCAGGTCACCCCGACGGAGACGGCGGATCTTAGCCTCGCTCGCTTGCCCCCGGATGAACTGGCCCGGATGATCCGCGAGCTGAGGCGGCAGATGGAGGCGGCCGCCGAGCATCTGGAGTTCGAAAAAGCCGCGCTCCTACGGGACCAGGTCTTTGAGTTGCGGCAGGTCCTGAAGGACAAGGAGGTGGCCGACATGCCCGCTTGGGAGCGCGAGCGCCGGAACGTCAGCCTGGAAATCGAGGGATAGCTGAGGACAATCCTTGTCGCAAGGGTGTTTCACTGCTGTGTCCCCGGGGCCGGGCTCAGTGAGTCTGATCGACTGACGGACCATAGGCGCTGCCCCATGCATCGAGCTGTGGCCCGCAGTTGCCTGGGGGCACGCCTCGATGTACCATGGCCCTTGAAAGGTACCTGGAGGAGGAGATTATGCTGAGTCTTTCCGTCATTCTGCCCGCGTACAATGAAGAGGAGAACGTCGAGCGCGCTGTCAAGCACGTGTCCGAGGTCGCCGAGGGGTTGGATAGGGAGTACGAGATCATCCTCGTCAACGATGGCAGTGCCGACCGCACGGGCGAGATCGCGCGCCAGCTGGAGGGACGTGTGCCGCAGTTCCGCCTGGTAGAGCATTATCCGAATCGCGGGTACGGAGGTGCGCTCAAAGCCGGGTTTAAGGCTGCTACCAAGGAGCTGATTGCCTTCTATCCCGGCGATGCCCAGTTCGACTTCGCAGAGATCGAGCGCTTGCTCGAACCGGTGGAGAAGGGGGAAGCGGACGTGGTCTGCGGCTATCGATTCGACCGCCAGGACCACTTCGTGCGCAAGCTGAACGCCCTCGGATGGAACTCTGTGGTGCGAATCCTCTTCGGCCGGTTGTGCCGCGATATCGACTGCGGCTTCAAGCTGTTCCGGCGGGAGATTTTGGACCACGTACACATCGTCTCCGACGGCGCTATGATCGACACCGAGCTCCTAGCCGGTGCGAAGGCTCGGGGTTACCGGATTGCCGAGGTACCCCTGACCCATCTCCCCCGCCCCGCGGGGGAGGCCACCGGGGCGGATCTGGCCGTCATCGTCAAAGCCTTCCGGGATCTGGTGCGCTTCCGTCTTCGTCTTAGCCGAGAACTGCACAAGGAGTCACGGTGAAGCTGCGGTGTCTCGACTGCGAGCAGTCCTGGTCCTTTGATCCCCTTCGCTGGCGCTGTGCGTGTGGCGGAGTGGTGGAGATCGTGGAGGGCCCCGGGTTCGATCCGGCCGGGGTGGCCGCGGGCGACTATACCGTCTGGCGCTATCGGGACGCACTACCCTTGCCCGAGGGGTGTAATCCCGTGACGCTGGGAGAGGGATGGACCCCTGTGGTCGATGCCGAATGGGTGGACAGGCCGGTTCGCTTCAAGATGGAGTCCCTCAACCCTACCGGCTCCTTCAAGGATCGCGGTGCGGCTCTGCTGGTCACTGCGCTGCGAGCGGTGGGTGCTGGTGAGGTGGTGGACGATTCCTCCGGCAACGCAGGCGCGGCCCTGTCCGCGTACTGCGGGCGGGCTGGTGTCCATGCGAGGATCTTTGTGCCACAACACGCCTCGCCGGCCAAACGCGCGCAGATTGCCGTCTACGGCGCGGAGTTGGTGCGGGTGCCGGGCAGTCGAACAGACACCACGCGGGCACTGCTCGAGGCTGTCGATCAAGGCGCTGCCTATGCGAGCCACGCCTACAGTCCCCTCTACGCGCAGGGGATGAAGACCATAGCCTTCGAACTCTGGGAGCAGGGAGGGCGGCGCGCCCCGGAGAGCCTGGTTGTACCCGTGGGCCATGGGGGGCTGCTCCTTGGGCTCCACCTTGGCTTTCGTGACCTGCTGGCGGCAGGTGTCATCAAGGACGTGCCGGCGCTCTATGGGGTTCAGGCGTCGGCCTGCGCCCCGCTGGCCCAGGCCTGGGAACGCGGCAGCGACGTGATTGAACCGGTGGAAGAGGGGGAGACCGTGGCGGGCGGTGTGCGGATCGCTGCACCTCCCTGGGGAAGCTATGTCTTGGACGCGGTCCGTCAGAGTGGCGGTGCTCTTCTGGCTCTCTCCGACAAGGAGACCCTGTTTGCTCAGAGACGTCTGGCCCGGCTGGGTTTCTACGTCGAGCCCACCTCGGCTCTGCCGGTCGCTGCCCTCGAGAACCTCAGGACCCGCTTGAGCGGTGTGCCAGTGGTCGTGCTCACGGGCAATGGACTGAAGAGCCCTCCGGCAGCGACGGAGGGCCGATGAGCGAGGGGAACTGGCAACAAAGGGTCGCGGCGTTTATGCGTCGTCACGAACTCGAGCACAGCGCCACAGTCCATGTGTTGGATCTCGTTTCCGAGGTCGGCGAGTTGGCGAAGGAGGTGCTGTTGGCCACCGACTATGGCGCGGAGGGTCTGGCGTCCAGCAGCGGGCTTCTGGAGGAGCTCGGGGATTCCCTCTACAGCCTTCTGGCCGTGGCCGAGGTGTGCGATCTCGATGCCGATGACGCTCTCGCTCGAGTCCTGGAGAAGTACGAGAATCGGCTGAATCGCCACAGGAAGTCGGGATCCCCGTGATTGACGGACCGCTGGGTTTCGCGCCTCCGGAGCCGCGCGAGATGCTAGGCTGGCGTTTCCGGGATCCGCAACTTCTGCAGCGGGCCCTCACTCATCCCTCCTACGTCAACGAGCATCCTGAGGCGAACGTGCTCGACAACCAGCGGCTGGAGTTCCTGGGCGATGCAGTCATCGATTTCATCGCTGCGGACTGGGTCTATCGCTCGTATCCCGAGTTCGATGAGGGTCGCATGACGCGCCTTCGGGCAGCGCTGGTCCGGACCGAGACGCTGGCATCCTTCGCCCGCCAGGCCGGTGTCGCTCAGGTGCTCCGTCTCGGTCACGGGGAGGAGGAGGCAGGAGGGCGCGGGCGCGATGCGATCCTCTGCGACGCGTTTGAGGCGGTAATCGGTGCCCTCTACCTGGATGCGGGGGTGGTGGTAACCCGGTCTGTCCTTGAACCCTTGCTGGGGCCGGTAGCGACAAGCACCCTGGCGGAGGCAGCGGACCAAGATGCCAAGAGTCGACTCCAGGAGTGGAGCCAGGGCGAACTGAAGGTCACGCCGCGTTATCGCGTCGTAGACGAAAGAGGCCCTGACCATGCTAAGGTCTTTGTCGCGGAGGTTGTCATCAGCGAGGCGGCGGTCGGCCAGGGGACGGGCCACAGCAAACAGGCCGCTGAGCAAGCGGCGGCGGAAGCTGCGTGGGAGTCGTTGGTGGGTTCGACGTTACCAGCATCTGCCCGACGCAGGCCCTAGCTCCCCTCCGAGATCGATTAGGCCGTGAGCGTGTGGTGTGCCTGAGCTGAGGGTCTTTCGAGTAGAGCTGGGCACCACTGCGAATGGAGCAACCCCGCACACGTGTTATCCCGAGTTATCAAAGGTGCGTGCCTGCTTTTCACCTTAGGAGAGATGCCCACGCTTGTCATTCCTAGCGCAGCGGGGGATCTCTCTCTTCGCCCCATGTCCAGCTGCCGCCAGTAGCTCCGGGCGGGTTCCAGACCCGCCCGCTGCCGCAGGCGGCCTATAGCCCACCAACCGGCTCCGGTATTCTTGACACTCAGCATGCCAGTGACTCGCATGTTGGCTCGAGTTACTCAGTAGCGGAGCAGCAAGGATTCTGCCTCGTCGGAGCGCTACAACGCCGTGAGCGAGCCCTATCTCGTTGTGGACGGGGGCGTTGGTGAGGTGGAGTCGAGGCGATCTCCCTCACCCTAACCCTCTCCCTGCGGGGAGAGAGGATAGGTTCCGGATCGGTGAGGGGGGCGGAGCGTTCCGACGCTCAAGAGTGAAGTCAGTTCCGCAGTGGAGGAGGGGGCCTGGGGGATAGGTGGCGGAGGGGAGCCACGGCGGTGACCCGGAGGGGCTTTGCTTGCGCAGCGGCCTCAGCAATAATCGTGTTGCTGTCTTGCGGCGAGAACCGTCGAACGCCGGCTTGTTGGGTCATCAGCCGACGCGTGGCGACGGGGGCGGGAAGCGAGCTCCGCGTGGTTCCCTCTCTCCCGCAGGGGGATAGGGGCTCTTGTGCTGGCGTGCCTGAATCCCTCGTGACGGCGTGTTAGCGTATACGCCCCTCTTGTCATCTCAATCCAGCCGCGGTATACTGGCCCCACAGACCATGCATCTCAAGCGCATCAGCCTTCAGGGGTACAAGTCCTTTGCGGAGAAGACGGAGTTCGAGTTTCCTGAAGGTATCACGGCTATCATCGGGCCGAACGGGACCGGCAAGAGCAACATAGCGGACGGTATCCGTTGGGCGCTGGGTGAGCGTAGCATGACCACGCTGCGGGCCAAGTCGTCCGCCGATATGATCTTCGTCGGGGGAGACGGCCGGTCTCGGGCCGGCATGGCGCAGGTAAGCCTGACGTTCGACAATACCGATGAGAGCCTTCCCATCGACTTCAGCGAAGTAACCATCTCGCGCCGTGCCTATCGCTCGGGTGAGAATGAGTACCTCATCAATGGCTCTCGGGTGTTGCTGCGGGATATTGACGAGCTGCTCGCCGGCAGCAGCCTCAGCGAGCGTACGTACACCGTGATCGGCCAGGGACTGGTGGACGCAGCTCTCTCCCTACGCCCTGACGAACGACGGGCCCTCTTCGAGGAGGCCGCTGGCGTTGCTCTATACCGCGATCGGCGTGAACGAACGGTCCAACGGCTCGATGAGACCGAGCGAAATCTGGAGCGGGTGCGAGACATCATCAGCGAGGTAGCACCGCGCCAGCGCCGGCTGGAGCGCGATGCCGAGCGGATGGAGCAGCATCGGCGTCTGGGAGCTCACCTGGAGCGGCTGCAGCGCACGTGGTACGGGTACCGCTGGGGCCAACGACAGGTCGAGCTGGCTGGGGCGTTGGAGGAAGCGGGGCAGATCGAAGAGATGCTCACCAAGCGGCGTGCGGAGGTATCCACGTTGATCAGCCAGCTGCACCGGGTCCGAGAACGCGCGGCAGAACTGCGCGGCCAACTACGCGATTGGTATCGGCGGAGCGCCGAGCTCCACGACGAGGTGGATCAGGCCCGGCGGGAGCTGGCTGTATCGGAAGAGCGGGAGCGGCTGATCAAGACGCGACGCGAAGAGCTGCTGGAGGAGATGGGCCCCTTGACCAGCCAGAGGAACCAGCAGGCCGACCAGCTGGCTGAGTTGAGGGAGCGGATGGAGGGGCTGGTTGAGGAGCTGGAAGGGCGCCGCCGCCGGCTCGCCGGGATAGAGGAGGCGTGGACCGAGAGGGCCGAGGGGGCGGAGGCTCTGGAGCGGGAGCGGTTCGAGGCCGAGGGAGAGTTGCGGGACACGCGTGGGCGGATAGAGCGTCTGGATCAAGCGCTGTCTGAGGCGCGCGAAGAGACATCTCGGCTGGTTAGCGAGCAAGCCGTGGCCAAGGAGAGGGTACAGCAGCTGGAGCGCCGCCGCACTGAGGCCCTCGCTCAGATCGAACCCCTGCAACAGGAGGAGGAGGAGCAGAGCCAGCGAATGGCGCAGGCTCGGGGGCAGTTGGTGGTCCTGGAGGAATCGTTGGCCGAGCGGCAGCACTATCTGGATGATCTCGAGGCGGAGTGGCAGGCCTGGCGTGAACGGAGAGACGAGCCAGAAGAGGAGCAGCGCCAGATAGCGGCTGCGCTGAACAGGCGTCGGTCCGAGATCGACGCTCTTGAGCAGGCTCTGGAGCAGGCGCAGGAGGAAGAGGCCGTGCTGACGGGTGAGCTGCAGGCGCTGCAGCGTCTGCATACCAGCGGTGCCGCCTATGGCAGCGGCGTTCAGGCGCTGCTCGAGGCCGACGTGGAAGGCTTGCTGGGGCCGCTGGCCCCGCTCGTAGAGGTGCCCCATCAGTGGGAGCGTGCCATCAGTGCTGTTTTGGGCAGCGAAGGCCCTGCCGTATTGCTGGAGCAGCACGCGGCGGTGGAGCCGATACACCGTCTCTTGGGGGCGGAGGGTGGTAGGCTTAGACTGTTGGTTCTGGACGGATGTCGGTCGCCTGGGTCTGTTCCTGACGTGCCTTCCGGCGTTCTGTGCGCCGCTGAGGCGGTGACGTGTGAGGACCGGGTGCGGCCGGCCGTGGACGCGCTGCTCGGTGGGGTTGCTCTGTGCAGTGATCTAGCGGAGGCCACCAAGCTCCAGCCGGAGCTATCGCCTGGGAGTTGCTGCGTTACGCAGGACGGGATCGTCCTTCGCGCTGATGGAACCTACATCGTGGGCGGGACGGATGGTGAAGGGGGGCTGGCCCTGCAGCGGGCCCGCCGTGAGTTGCCCGCCCAACTCGCCGGGGTGGCCCGTCGCGTGACGGAGCTCAAGGGGCGTCGCCAATCCGCCATGGAAGCAGCGGCGTCCGCAGAGGCGCGTCTGGCAGAGATTGACCGCCGGGTGGCGCAACACAGGGAGGATAGGAATCGCTCCTTACACGAGGAGTTGTCGGAGGGGCGGACGGCCATCGCGGTGGTGCGCGAGGCTCTCCGCGGGCATCGCTCCGTGGTAGAGCGCGAGGAGTCAGAGCTGGAGCGAATCCGCTCCCGGCGACAAGGGGCGGAGACGGAGGCAAATGAGCTGAAGATGGAGCAAGCGGCGGAGGCGGAGCGCGCCCGAGTTCTCGAATTGGCCGTGTCTCCGGTGGATCTGACCCCCGATACCCCGTCGGCGGAGAGGGCGGAACAGTTCCGCGGCCGGTATCTTAGGGCTCGTCAGAGGCTGACTCGGCTGGAGGCGGAGCACGATGCGGCTGTGGCGAGCGCCTCATCACTGGAGGACCAGCTCCGGGAGCTGGCCTCACGGGCAGCGGAAGCCCGGGATGAGGCATCTCGATTCGAGCGCGAGACTCTGTCGGAGGCGCGGACCGCTGTCGCGGTGAGCGAGGCTTCGTTGGAGAGCCTCCGGCAATCTGTGGACCGGGAGTCAGCCCTTCTCGAGCGGCTCAGCTCTCAGGTCGATGCTCGTCTCAGTCGTGCAGAGGAGCTGAAGGTCGAGCGAGACACGTTGGTCGAGCGCATTGCGGGGCTGCGCGAGGAGGCCAGCCGCCTCGAGGGTGCGCTCCAAGAAGTTCGTGTCCGCCTCCAGCCCGCCGAAGACGATCTCGAGGAACTGAACAGTCGCCAGAGATTGTTGGAGGCGAAGGCGCAGCGTGTGCAGGAACAGGTGCAGGATGTCGAGAAGCGGCATGGTCGGGCTCAGCTCCAGCTCGAGCGAAAGCGGGACGAACTTCACCTCTTGGCAGACCGCATTGATGAGGATCTCGGGTTAGTCGAGCTGGAGTTAGGCCAAAGCTTCACTGCCCAAGCCCCTCTGCCGATGCGGCCGCTAGTATCTGAGCTCCCTGTAGTCGAGGAGCTGCCTGAGGGCCTGGAGTCGGAGATGCAGTTCGTGAGGAAGCGACTCCGTCACCTGGGTGCTGTCAATCCCAATGCTCCGGATGAGCTCGCGGAGGTTCGGAAACGTCATAACTTCCTGCGAGACCAAGCTGCCGACCTCCGGGAAGCCCTGGCGCAACTGCGGGGCAGCGTGATCGATCTGGACCATCTGATGGAGCGGGCGTTCAAGGAGACGTTCGATGCGGTTGCTAAGGAGTTTGCGGAGATATTCTCCCGTCTGTTCGATGGCGGTGAAGCCCGGTTGACCCTCACAGATCCGGATGATCTGCTCAACACCGGGGTGGACATCGTGGCGCGCCCACCGGGAAAGCGGTCACAGCGGCTGGCCCTGCTTTCCGGGGGCGAGCGTGCTCTGACTGCGACGGCGCTGCTCTTCTCATTGCTTCAGGTCAGTGCAACGCCCTTCTGCGTCCTCGACGAGGTGGATGCCATGCTCGACGAGGCCAATGTGGGGCGGTTCCGGACGAAGCTGGAGGAGTTGGCGGAGGAGACCCAGTTCATCGTCATCACCCACAACCGCAGCACCGTCGAGTCGGCAAGGACCGTCTACGGGATCTCAATGGGCTCCGATGCCGTCTCCCAGGTCGTGTCGCTGAGGATCGACGAGGTGGAGGCGGTCCACTAAGACGATGGCTGGTCAGGACACAGCGGTTGAAGCACCTGAGATATGAGTATGGAAGGCGGATATGAGCTACTACGCTTGCCTTATCGCGGCGTTAGGGAGGGGTTACGTTGGCTGACACGATGGTAGACCCCTCACCGTTTGGTTGTTGTGTGGCTGTCTTGACCACGGGCGGCACGATTGCTATGTGGGATGATGAGAAGGCGGGAGGGGCTGTGCCCCAGCTGGGCGCTGCCGATTTTGCGGCCGGGCTACCGGCGGACATCCCGGAGTTACGCACTGAGGAGATCGTCAACCTGCCGAGCTCCCACTTCACCCTGGAGACGCTGGAGGCGATCCGCGTTCGGGTGGCGGATTGGGTCGAGAGGCCCGACATATCAGGAGTGGTGGTGACCCACGGCACGGACACGATGGAGGAAACCGCGTACCTCTTGGACGTGACCGTGCCGGGTGAGAGACCCATCGTGCTGACGGGGGCCATGCGCACCGCCTCCGGGGTCGGCTATGATGGTTACGCCAATCTGCTAGCTGCCGTTCGAGTCGCGGCAGCTGCGCAAGCCCGGGGTTTAGGGGCTGTGATCGTGTTCAACGACGAGATCCACGCTGCGCGTCGTGTCACCAAGATGCACACCCTCAGTCCGGCGACGTTTCAATCGCCCGCTTGGGGCCCCATTGGCCGCCTGGAAGGGGACAGAGCGGTTATACAGCAGCGGTCGCGGCGGGCGGTGTTGCCTTGGCATGGGCTAGCCCGGGACGTGATTCTGCTCAAATTGGCGGTCGGTGTTGGACCAGCTGCACTGGAGGACGCGCTGTCCCACGGTGCGCGGGGCGTCGTGCTTGAGGCTCTCGGAGGCGGGCGAGTGCCCCCATGGTGGTTGCCTGCCATCCAGCAGGCCCGGGAACGCGGGTGTGTTGTGGTGGTTGCCAGTCGCTGTCCGTCGGGCCAGGTGTGGGACGCTTATGGGTATTCCGGAGCATACCGTTCTCTAGTCGATTTGGGCTGTCTATTCGCCAACGACATCAACGGCCAAAAGGCCCGTATTCGGCTGATGGTATTGCTTGCAGCTGCCCAGACGGATGAGGAGCTGATCACTATGTGGGCAGACGTCGATGAGTAGACCACGGACCTGAGGTTGGGTTCGGAGCTGGCGAGCGAGGGGATGAGTCTGCCATAGGTTAGTGGGGCTGGGCTCATCCTGAGCCTGCGACAACCCGTGGTCGATCATCCATCACAAGGAGGGTGTGATCTGAAATCGTTGGAACTTGCGCGACGGATCGTTGATTTCATCGCCGACAAGCAGGGCGAGGATATCCTGCTGCTCGATATTCGCAATATATCCATTTTGGCGGACTACTTCGTCATAGGGAGTGCCATTAGCAAGAGGCAGACGAAGGCGATGGTGAATGGCATCACAGATGTGACCAGGGAGAGCTTCGATACCAAGCCTCTTCGGGTTGAGGGTGATGCCGATTCGGGATGGGTGCTCATGGATTACGGAGCTGTTGTTGTTCATCTATTCGCACCGGAGGCGCGAAACTACTACGATCTGGAGGGCTTTTGGGAGGATGCCAGGGTGGTCGTGCGCATTATGTGAGCACCGTTGATGCCGGACCGGCCTAGCTGGGCCGATAGACCGCCCACCAATCAGGCAGCGCTTGCGCGGCTGGCGCGCGTATGACCCTGTGCGCGTGTCTCGATAGTGGTGTCTCCGCGGGGTTGAACTCAACCAATGTTGCCCCGCCTCGGAGCGCTACCAGCGGCAGAGAGGCTGCCGGCTGCACCGTCGCCGAGGTGCCGATCACGAGAATCGTCCGGCAGCGCTCGGCGGCGGCCCAGGCTGTGTCCAATATCTCCCCGGGCAGCGATTCACCAAACCATACCACGTCAGGGCGGAGCAGCTGTCCACACTGGGGACAGGGGGGAGGAAGGTCCGGCAGTGGGACGCGGTGGTCCTCGCACACGTGATTGCAGGCCGTGCAGCGCAGCCGCCAGATATTTCCGTGAAGCTCTAGGACGTTGTTGCTGCCCGCCGCCTGATGCAGCCCATCCACGTTCTGCGTGATGAGGGTGAAGACGTTCAGGGCTTGCTCCATCGACGCCAATGTGTGGTGAGCCGGGTTAGGACGACACTGATCGATCAGACGGCGCCGCCAATCGTACCATTCCCATACCAGTAGCGGATCGCGCCGAAAGGCTGTGGGCGTGGCCAGTTCGTCGGCCCGGTGACGGCGCCACAGCCCCTCCTCTCCCCGGAATGTGGGCACGCCGCTCTCGGCTGATACTCCTGCTCCGGTCAGGGCGGTGACTGGCGTGTCGAGCATATCACTCATAGCCGGCCAGGACACTCTGTACGTCTGGGAGTTCTGTGAGGCCCGCGAGCGGCTACTCGAATATCCAGGGGTCGGTGTTTCGCTGGTACGATACGATCTCCTCGTCGTCAAAGAACAAGGCCACTTCGAACGCCGCTGTCTCCGGGCCGTCGGAACCGTGGACCAGGTTGCGCCCGATTTCCAGGGCGAAGTCAGCACGGATGGTCCCTGGGGCCGCCTCCGCCGGATGGGTCGCTCCCATCGTGCTCCGCACGATCTCTATGGCGTTGTTTCCCTCCAGAACCAGCACGACCACCGGGCTGGACGTAATATACCGGATCAGGGGCTTGTAGAAGGGCTTGCCCTCGTGAATGGCGTAGTGGCGCTCCGCCAAGGATTCATCGATCTGCATCAGCTTCATCGCTGTGATGAGCAGCCCACGTCGCTCAAACCGCTCGATGATGCGTCCGATGAGTCCCCGTTGTACAGCGTCGGGCTTGATGATGATCAATGTGCGTTCCAAAGGTGCCTCCTCCATCCGTTCATAAGTCCGCCAGCGCCTGGCGGTAGACATCCAAAGCGTCCTGAAGTCGATCGGCTCTGAAGTACGCGTCGCCTAAAGCTCGCTTCAGCCATGGATCGGACCACCGCTCGGTGTACTGCTCGAGGTCCGAGATGATCTCGTCCAACGGTTCGCTATGCTGGATCAGCGTATCGTAAGCCTCGATCGCCCCATCTCGATCTTCAGCTTGCCAGAGCAACCGACCTAGCTTCAACCTCGCCTGGTTGTCGTCGAGGTGGCCCTCCAGATAGGCACGCTGGTCCACGATGAGACCGGGGAGGTCTTCAGGGGGCGGCTGTTTGAAGCTGGGGGGTGAGGCGATTCCCGCCGGCTCGGTGGCGGCAGCGACGCACGCCTCCTCGGCTTCCACTTTCTCCCGGAGTTCCTCGCCCACGTCGGCCACGAGCGCGTCAGCGGTCGGCTCCGGCTGCTCGACGTACTCGTCAGCTGGCGGCTCAGGCGGGGCCTCCAACTGAACCCCTGGGTCCTCGTCCAGATCTGCGATCGCCGTGTCGAGGGGCGACTCCGGATCGGCAACGATCTCCTGTGCCCAGGCCTCGGCTTCGGGCTCCAGTTCTTCCTGGAAATCCTCGTCCAGGTCTGGAACGGCTGCGTCGGGAGCCGGTGCCAGATCGTCAACGATCTCAGCCGCCCGGGCATCGACTTCTTCCTCCGCCGCTTCGTGGAGTTCTTCGTCCACGTCGGCGACGACCGTGTCGACGGTCGCTTCCGGCTGCTCAACGAAGTCGTCCAGTGCCTCCCCGGACGGGGCCTCGAACTCACCCCCGAGTTCTCCCGCCACGTCTACGACTGTCGGGTCGAGGGTCGGATCCGGTTCCGCCACGATCTCCTCCACGGGACGCTCAGTACCGGCCTCCACCTCTTTGCCAGGCTCCCTCTCCTCTTCGGCGCAGACCACGTCGGTGGTCGGTTTCGCCGGCTCGGCCGGGGCTTCCGTCTCCCGTCGGAGTTCCTCTTCTAGCTCTTCGACCATCACGTCGAGGGGTGGCCCCGGTTCCTCAACGATCTGCTCCGACGGGACTCTCACCTCACGCTGGAGTTCCTCCTCCAGACCTGCGATCGCCGCGTCGAGGGACGGCTCTGGTTCGTGAACGATCTCGTCCGCCGGGGGTTCCACTTGGGTTTCCATTTCTTCCTGGAGCTCCTCGGCCACGTCGGCGACGACCGTGTCCACGGTGGCTTCCGGCTGCTCAACGAAGTCGTCCAGCGGCTCCCCGAACTGACCCCCGAGTTCTCCCTCCGCGTCCAAGACGGCCGCGTCGAGGGACGGCTCCGGTTCGTGAACGATCTCTTCAGCCCGGGGCTCCCCTTCGGCGTCCATTTCCTCGTGGAGCTCGTCGGCCACGTCGGCTACGAGCGCGTCAGCAGTCGGCCCTCGCTGCTCAACCATTTCTTTCGCTGGTGGGGCCGCCGGGGCTTGCACCTCACGCCGGAGTTCCTCCTCCACGTCCTCGCTCAGTTGCTTCAACCACGCCAGGACATCGGACTCGTAGGGCAGCTCCTCATCGTCGAGCCAGCCCGGAAGGTCGTCATCAACACCCCACTCCTCAACCTGGGCGATCGCGTCTTCACCCCGTGTATCCGCCCGGGTCGGTTCATCTTCCGGGCCCCTACGTGTCTCTGACTCGAGCCAGTCGGGGAGGACTGTGCCGGCGTCATCCTGCTCTGGCTGCGCGACTTCCATAGCTTCCGTCGGCTTTGCCGACAGCTCCGGCGACTCAGAGGTCCGCTGGCCTGCTTCCTCCCGTCCGTCGTGCGCGGTTTGCAGGTTGTCAACCGGGCCCTCCGAATCTGGCGCCGTCTCCGGCACGCGGCCGTGCCCCTCCTCGGCCGCCGGAAGGCTCAGGTCCGCTTCGTCGTCGTCGGTCAGCTGTTCCAGCCAGTGCAGGACGTCGCTTTCGGCGGTCAGGCCTTCAGCCTCCAGCAGAGCCATCAGGTCGTCCGTCTCCTCGAACTCATCTCTGCGGGCGAACTCCGCTTCGGTGGTCTCCTCGTCCAACAGAGTGGTCAGAGCACCCGTCCCGGGTACCGGACGAGGCGTCTGTTCCACGGGCACCAGTCCCTGCAGCCAGTCAGGGATATCGGCGGGCTCGAGGTCGTCGGCATCCTCCTCGCCGGTGGTCACGGACTCGTGTGGGGGGGCGATCAACTCTTCTTGATCCAGGTCGCTGAGGCGTCGGGGGCCCTCTTGGCCGGTGTCGTCGGAGACGGACCTCTCTTGCTGCTCGAAGTCCGCTCTGTCTCCCAACAATGGGCTCGTGTCGTCCATCATGTCGTCCGCGGGCAACTCCGTGCCGTCCATCTCCCG
>SKQX01000021.1 GCA_007118795.1 Thermoflexales bacterium
AGAGTTGCGTTGGAAGCGAAGACGACGATGCTAGCGAGACGCCCCCTCACCCTAACCCTCTCCCCCGAGGGGGAGAGGGAGACGGCAGCTCAAGCCCCGAGGGCCCGGCGCGCTTTCTTCGATTCAGGGTGGTGCGCGGCTTGGGGCTCGCTGCGCGAGCTTGGCACGCGGCTTAGCTTCGCACGCGGCTTAGCTTCGCACGCTGGGCACCATGGGTGTTCTCAGAATGACAAGTGCGGTTGTAAGGTTAGGAAGGGGTGAACCCTTGGGCGTGCCGCCTGACCGAGGGTCGCACATAGGCCTCACTCGTCCTCTGCCGGGGTGCGCTCTACCAGAATCTCCACGCACGGCTTCTCACCCATGGTCGGCTCCACGAACTCGTTGGTCAACTCGATAGCTCCGAATCGACAGCTATCCTCGCACTGCCCGCAAGCGATGCAGTGTGCCGGGTAGTGGATCAAGCGGAACTCATCTCGACCCTTTCTCTCGAGCTCGAGGCCAAATGCCGGACAGTCGCGGACGCAGGCGTTGCATCCGCGACACGCGTCGGGGTTGATTCTCACCCGACCCCGGAAGTTCTCCGGCAGCTCCAGCGGTCCGTCGGGATAAGCGATGGTGATGATCTTCTCGAAGAGCGTGCGCCACAGTTCCGGAACGAGGTAGATCAGCGATCTCAGCGAGTCCATTATACGGCCCCTATCAGCATCGTCACCGCAAGCTGGAGCATTCCCAGGGGAGCCAGAACCCGCCATCCCAGATCGGCCAGCTGATCGATGCGCAAGCGGGCGTAGAGCACGCTCGTCACAGACAGGGTCAACAGCATCACTAAGGCCTTGAGGCCGAATCCCAGCGCGTCCATCAGGCCGGCGAGCGGCAGGGATGACAGCGGGCCCAGATCGCTCCCGCCAAGGAACATGTTGACCAGCAGGAATACGCCGACTACGGTCTGGATATCGACGGTGAGGTGCCACAGGGCCAGCTTCCTGCCGCTGAACTCGGTCAGCGGACCGCCCACGACCTCCGACTTGGCCTTGGGGATGTCGAAGGGGACCCGCTTGAGCTTGCCGATCAGCCCGACCAGCGCCAGCAGGAAGCCCAACGGCTGCACGAACACGGTCCACGTCGCCGTGGCCTGCTGCCCGACGATGCGGGAGATCGACCAGGATCCCGTCAGGATCGCCGGGGCACTCAAGGCCATCAGGAATGGTACCTCGTACGAGAAATACTGGAGCAGCGATCGACTCCCCCCGACCACACTGTAGACCCCCACCGATACCCAGCCGGCGAGGAAGTAGAAGAGCGCCGGCAGGCTCAGCAGGAACAGCACGACGATCAGGTCGCCCTCGAAGCTGTAAGTGGTATGCCCGCCAACCGGTACGTAGACAGCCGCAGTGAGCACGGCGGCCAGCGAGACCAGCGGCAGGGCTGTGCAGATGGGCAGGTCCGCTTCCGCAGGCAGGATGCTCTCCTTGGTTAGCAGTTTGACCAGGTCTGCCAGGGGCTGGTACCAGGGCGGCCCGACCCGAGCCTGGAGGCGGGCGATGGTGCGCCGATCGATCCACTGGAAGAGCAAAGCGCAGGCAAGCAGAAATGTGAATCCGGGCAAGACCAGCAACCTGATCAACACATACAGGATATCGCTCAGCATAGGGTCACGTCCGTTTCCATCAGCGGTCAGCGCAGGCGATGCACAAGTCAACGCCGGACAACACCACCGGTACGTCGGCCAGTTTGATGTCCCGCAGCTGCTCCCCCAGGAGGCTCAGGGCAGGCAGCGTGGGCGTGCGGATCTTGAGCCGCGCCGGCTTGTCGGTTCCAGCGCTGCGGATGTAGTAGATCACCTCTCCCCGCGGCGCCTCCGCGCGGCTGACCACTTCGCCCGCTGGTACCCGGCGACCGGCCCTAGTCGCAACGTCCCCCGGATCCAGCTGATCCAGGATCTGGTGGCATAGCGACAGGCTCTCGCTCGTCTCCCGCACACGGACCAGGGCTGTGGCCCAGACGTCCCCGCCCGATTCGGTGATGACCTTGAAGGAGAGGCGGTCGTAGGCCGCGTAGGGCGCGTCCCGGCGGATATCCTCGTCGATCCCCACCGCCCGCGCCACCGGCCCCACCACACAGTGGCGCCGCACCAGCTCCTTAGTGGTCCGGCCCACGTGCTGGGTGCGCACCCGCAGGCTGCGCTCGTGCTGGACGACGTCTAACAGGGTATCCACCTGCTGCTGCAGTTTGTCCAGGCCGCGCCGGATGGAGTCGAGTTGCTCCGCATCGGGATCGATGCGCACGCCGCCGATGATGTTGACCGCGTGGGCGATCCTCCCGCCGGAGAGATCCTCCATGATATCCAGCACCATCTCTCGGTCACGCCAGGAATACATGAAGATGGTGGTGAATCCCACGTTCTCGGCCAGCACGCCGAGCCAGAGGAGGTGGCTGTGAATCCGCTCCAGCTCGCACATCAGCGTGCGGATCATCTGGGCTCGGGGCGGGACCTCCAGCTCAAGAAGGGCCTCGACGCCCTGGCAGTAGGTGGTGGTATGGATGTGGGAGCAGATCCCGCACACGCGCTCCAACAAGTGGACGTTCTGCACCCAACTCCGTTCCTCCGCCAGACGCTCGATGCCGCGGTGCACGTAGCCCAGGCGCAGGACGCTATCCACGACTCGTTCGCCCTCCGCGGTTAGCATGAAGGAGAGCGGCTCCTTGAGCAACGGATGTTGCGGGCCGATAGGAATCGTCACCCGGGTCACGATTCGTTCTCCTTGGGTGGTTGCTTCTTGCGGAGGGGTGGTCGTCCTGGCCGCCAATCCTCTGGCAGCAAGAAGTGCTCGAACCCCTCCGCCTCAGTCAGGCCAGAACGAGGATGACCCTCGAGCCTCACACCCAGCATCTCAGCGAGCTCCCGTTCGTAGAAGTCCGCCCCGGGTATGACGGCCGTGAGCGAGTCGATGCGGGCGTCATCGTAAGGCAGCACCACCCGCAGGGTCAATCCGCCCTTGCTCCAGAAGTGGTACAGGAGTTCCAGCTCCGTCCCCGTGTCCTGGCCCGTGATGGTGGACAGGTGAGAGATGGAGAATCCGCTGCCCAGGCACGCGACCACCCTCTTCAGGCAGATGACCGGTACCTCGATGACCGTCTCGTCAATGGGTATAGCCTGCGCGTCGAACGTATGGTCCGGACACGCGTCGTTTAGTGCGTCTAATATGGCCTGAGTGTCCATAACGGTGTCATCCTTTCTTCTCTCGATTGGTACCATTCCCTGCCCCTCTTCTGAATCCAGATCTGACCAACGAACAACCCGTTCAGTCCCCGTCGTCCGATGCCTCACCCTCATCGGCGGCTACGGACTTGAGCTGCTCCGCGGGCGGCTCAGCTGCATCGCGAGGGGGCTTGTCTTCCGGAACGTCGATCGTGGCGAGCAGCCTGGCGAGTCCTTCGATGATCACCTCGGGGCGGGGGGGGCAGCCCGGGATATACAGATCGACAGGGATGACCTGGTCAATGCCGCCGAGCATATTATAGCTGCCCCGGAAGACCCCTCCCGAGGTGGCGCAGGTTCCCACCGCCACGACCCATTTAGGGGCCGGCATCTGCTCGTAGATGCGGCGCAGTCGGTCACGGGACTGACGCGTGACCGGGCCGGTGCAGAGGAGGATGTCGGCGTGGCGCGGAGACGCTTCCTTGAGGATCCCCAATCGCTCCACGTCGTAGCGGGGCGTGAGGAGGTCGAGAATCTCGATGTCGCACCCGTTGCACCCCCCGCTGTTGTAGTGGAGGACCCAGGGCGACCGGCGGCGGGCCCATTGAACCAGTCGATTCAGCATCTATGTCTCTTCCTCTCCAACCAGGACTAGAACGCTGACGCCGATGCCAGCGAGGTAGACGAGACCCATCGGCTGGAACAACCCCCGGCCCGGCAGCGTGGAAACGGTCAAGGCCGCCAGGTGGAGCACGCTGAACATCAGAGCCAGCCGAAAGAAGGAGTGGTACGCCAGTTTGATGGGCGCGGGCCGTAGATCCTCTCCGCAGGCGTACGGTTGGTGCTTCCCGGGATAATCCTCCCCGCGGGCAGCCCAACCGCGGGCGAGCAGATAGATCCCGAAGCCCATCGCCAGGTAGGCGAGCATCACCACCGGTGGGCTGAGCAGAATCTCCCTCATCTCCTACCTTCCCATCAGGTACGGCCCGACACCAGCTACCCACTGCCACCACGATCCGGGCGCCACGCCCATAGCGATCACCAGGGCCGCGAGGGCGATCAATGGAGCTGCCATCCAGGTCGATACGCGGATGCGCTCCGCCGTGGCCGGGATCGGCCGGTCGGGGAGCGTGAAGAGACGCCCAATGAGGGGTAGATAGTAGGCCAGAGCCAACAAGGTGTTCAACAGGAATAACCCCAGGCCGACGTATGCCAATGGGCTCTCCGGCTGCACAGTCTCGCCCAGGATGAACCACTTGGATGTGAACCCTGCCAGGGGCGGCACGCCCGCCAGTCCACCCAGGGCGACAGTAAAGGTGACGGCTATCAGAGGCAGCTGCGTCGATGTGCCGTGTAGTTCCGTGACAGTAGACGTCTGTAGGTAGAAGTTGGACACGCCTTTGCTCAGGAATGCCAACGCCTTCATAGCGGCGTGGGCCAGCAATAGGAAGAAGCCCGCCTGAACCGCTGCGTCAACACCGTACCGCAGGCCAACACCCAGGCCGAACATGATGTACCCGGTCTGGGCGATAGAGGAGTACGCCAGGAGGCGCTTCGTGTCCGTCTGGAAAAGCGCAAGGACATTGCCCAGCGTCATGTTCAGGAAGGAGAACCAGATTAGTATCAGGCCCAGAGTGACGGGGGACAGTCCCAGGGCTAGACAGGTCTTGGGAATCATGTACAACGTACTCTTGGAGATGATCCCCGCCAGAATGGCACTGATGCTGCTCGGTGCGCGCCCGTAGGCATCGGGAAGCCACGTGTGCAGGGGCACAATAGCGCTCTTTAGACCCAGTCCAACGAGGAAGCACGCGATCCCCGCGCGCTGCCAGGGGCCCGGGTTCGCCACCCCGGCGGGCAGCGCAAGGCTTCCCGCCTCCCGATAGATCAGCGTGATGCCCACGAGCATCACGATGGTGCCCACGCTGCCCATAATCAGATACTTGAAGCCGGCCTCGATGGCGGTCGCGCTGCGGCGGCGGAACGCTACCAGGACGTACGCCGCGATGCTCATCAGCTCGCAGAATATGTAGAGGCTGAACAGATCTGCGGTAGTGAGCATACCCATCATCCCTGCCACCATCAACAACAGGAGGGGGTAATAGGTCGCATAGCGTGGATCCCGTTCCATATATCGGCCTGAGTACAGGGCTACGCAGCCGCCCAGGATGAGCCCGACCACGGAGATGATCAGGCCCCCCGGCTCGACGCGCAGGAACGCACCCTCTAATCCTGGCTCCCCTAGAACCAGCAGGCCCGAGCCGTCCAGGATGCCTGGCTCGGCCAGGATGAAGAGAGGCCCAAGGGCAGCCAGCGCTATGCCAAACACCCCCGTCGTCAGCACTGCCAAGGTGGTGCGACTTGCCCCAAATAGGCGTGCGACAAGATAGAGGACGAAGGCGCCTCCCATGAGGATGCCCAGGGGGAAGGCAACTAGCGTACTGATACTCATCCTACACCATCCAAATGGATCATGGACTCCCTACGTTCCGGCCATCGCTCTGGAGACGACAGCGTGCGGCGGGCGCCCCATCCCATGGCTCGAGGGCGCTGACCGCCATGCTCCACAGGGGCACACGTGGGTTTTCTGCGTTCCGGTAACATGCCCCCGGATACATTAGCCCGGGCATGCCCGAGATCGAAAACCCCCGGTTTCCATCCCTATACACCGATCAGTTCATCTCCCCATACTATTGCATGAGCGTCTACCAGTACAGGAGCGCTGTTGCCAGGGCCAGTGCCAAGCTCAGGGGTATCCACATCAGGTTGTGGCGTAGTACGCCCGTGTGCATTCGCTTTGTGACTCGTCCCAGACCTAGAACTCGCTGTCCCGTCCGCTTGACCAGGCCCTCCATCCCACCGTGTTCCGCGAGCCGGCACGCCAGGAGTGCACCGTCTACGACAGCTTGCACAATCATCAGCACGGATCTCTCAAACAGACCCGCTTCCACGACCCCGTGCAGGGCCCGAGCAGCCCGCACCAGGGCGTCGTCCAGCTGGTACTCCATGTCCATCTGTCTACCATCCGCCAACGCGGCCGGTACGAGGGCTCGGACTCCTGATCGTTGGAGTACCCATCGGGCCAGCAGCACGAGAGCCACAGTCAGCGGCACGACCGGGGCGGTGATGGTGTAAGAGATGAGTCCTGGCAGGGTCGGCACTGGAGGCCCCGTGACACCCGCAGCGCCGACCAGGTGGCGCATCAGGGGTCCGAAAGCGACAATACCGCCCACCGCCCCCAGAGCCAAGGCCCCTGCAGAGATCCACCGGGTGGGATGGCTGGGGCCCCGTCCGTTCTCCCCGGCCTTGCCTGGGGCAGGATCTGCGCGCTGCCGGTCTGTCGCACGCACAGCCCAGACCAGTAGCAGAGCGACGGCGATCTCCGTGACCACGAGGGCCCCGGACGTGACGCCGGTCTCCCTCGCCCAGAACGTGACGAATAGGCCCACGACCCCCAAGGCTAGCCCGCCGACGCCAAACAGGCTATGGGGTATCCAAGCGGGGATCGAACTCCTCCCTCTTCCCGGCGTCGCACCGCCCAGGAAGAGGAGGAGATAAAGCGGTGTCGTCGCCAACAAGACCAGCCACACAGCTGCTTCTGTGCCGGACGCGGCCGCGAAGATGAGCAAGGCGCCTCGGGCAGACCCTACGTAGATCAGAGCGCTGCGCAACGACTTCCGAGTGAGGGCTATCAGGACTGCAAGCATCGCCGCGCCACCACCCAGCCAGAGGCTGATCGTTTGAGCCGTATCGCTCAACCCCAGAACCGGGGTCGTACGGTACAGCAGGTAGGCACCGAGATTGGGCATAACAATGCCGTAGAGCCAGGCCTGCGTGTTCAGCGAGAGCGATCGCCCGTACCGGGTCCAGACGTGGAATGGCCAATTTCCCATCTTGACCCACACAGCTAGAAGGAGGCCGAAGAGCGTCCAACGCAGAGCTGTCACACCGACCCCTGCGGCGCTATCAAGGGCCGGTGTGATCTGAAGGGTCCCGCTGACTCCGAAGAGAATCAGGATGGCGGTGAGCAGCCCGGCATCCCCTATACGCAGCACAAGATAGACAATCCAGAACGGGCGGCTGCCTCCCCGGTCCCTCAGCTCGACCAGCGCTACCAGTGCGACGGTGAGGGCTACCACCTCTAGAGCTACATAGCGCGCCAGGAACTGCTCGGTCAGAAAGGCGACGTTGGCGGCTCCCAGGGCCAGGAGCATCGCGGCCAGCGATAGGGAGGGGGCCTTCCTATCGATGGACACGGTGCCGAGCAAGGCCAAGAACGCAGCCCAGGTTGTGACGAGCAAAGCGTATAACCCGCCGACGCTCAGGCCAAGGGTCACCGGTCCAGTGCCGGGCAACCACTCTAGCCGAATGCTGGGACCATTGCCAGCTGCGGGTAGCAGGAGGGTAGCACACACGGCGGTTGCTCCACTTCCCACCAGGGCCACGCCGCGAGTCGTCTTCGCAGAACCCCGCAGAGATAGGGCGATGATCAGACTGGACAGCCACGGCACCGCGAACAGAGCGATAAGAAGTCCCAGCATCATCTCATCCCCGCAGCTTGTCCAGCTGGTCGACGTCCCCTGAGGGATAGTGCTGGTAGATGTTGATGATCAGGGCCAGGGCGACCGCGATCAAGACTGTCTCGACCACCAGGGCCGAGATCACCACGGCCTGCGCGGTCTCCAGGTCGTTGCTGACGTAACCCTGGTAGATGATACCCAGGGTCACCCCCTGGAGCATGATTTTGAGGCCGATTACCTGCTTGATGGCCTGGCGTTGACTCAACAGGCACCCCAGCCCGATCAGGAACAGGAGGCCACTTCCCAACCAGAACACCAGCTCTTGGGGAGGTCCATGACCCCAGGTCATCTCGGATCCTCGCCCTCCGCTGGCATAAGAGCGGCGATGCCGAGAGCCCCGACGAAGACCAGCCCTACCTGGGCGAGTATGTCCAGTTCGCGGTGTTCCCACCACCATAGGCGAAAGGAATCAGCCGCTCGTTCTTCCGACGGGCCCCATAGCCACTGACCTACCAGAAGCCCTACGATCAGCAGCAGCGCCAGAAATATTGCCTGTGATACGTAGTCACGACCCATCGCGCTCCTCCCGGATGGATTCGGTGAGGCTGATAGCCACGATGAAGAGTACACTGATCAAGCCGGCTCCCACACTGAGTTCAAATGCCCCAGCGTAGGGTGCGTCCAGCGTGAAGAGTAGGGCGGCCAGGGCGACGCTGCTCGTCCCCACGGCCACCGCCGCGCGCAGCATATTCTTCAGCAGCACTGCGGCGGTGGCTGCCACGAGGACCGTCACTACCAGTGCCAGCCCGATCAACAAGTCCATATATTGTGCTCCAGCTCCGTCTTATCTCGTTACGTGGGCCTTTACGCCCCAACGCGCTGTACCAACCGACCTCCTGCTCGTCCAACCAGTCAAGCGGCCGACGGTCGGCACTTGCCGACCACGAATAATATCATACACCGGGGGAGATGCAAGCGAGTCGCTCGCGGTCGGGCAAGGATTCCGGTAGGGGGGCCATGCGGAGGGCGGCTCGCCAACGCGTCAGGCCAGGGCCGTGCGGGACGACGCTCCATCCCCACGGCCCAGCGGGGGTGGGGTGGCGCGCTGGCTGGGGCGGATACCTCGGTGTCCATGAGGGCAATGAGGTGCGGCTCAAAGCGACGGGGCTACCGGCGGGACTGGACGACAGGTGGCTCGTCTTAGCGGCACCTCCCGTGACAGCTGCCCGTCGCTCTCGCGGGCGGCTCTACTTCGCCCGGGCCGAACTCACGTACTTCCTGACCTCGTCAGCGACGAAGATGGACCCGGCGATTAGCACGATGGTGCCCCAGCCTCGCCATCCGAGGGGTACCGTCCCCAGCGCCAATTGCATAAACGGCACGTTCTGAGCGGCAATCTGGAGCAAGATAGAGACGACGATGGCGATGACCAGGTACCGATTGCTGAAGACTCCGAGCCGGAAGACGGACTTGTCGCGCGAACGGCAGTTAAGCGAGTTGAACACCTGGAACATGGCCAGAGTGGTGAAGGCCGTAGTCTGGGCGTGGGCCAGGGTGCCGCCGCGCTGGGCCCGCGTGAAGGTCCACAGGGTTCCAGCGGCCATGAAGATAGCGACGTAGGCCACGTTGATGAGAATCTCTCGGTTGATGATGCGCGTCTCCGGCCGGCGGGGTGGTTCGTCCATCACGTCGCCCTCCTTCGGTTCCAGGGCGATGGTGACGTCGAGGATGCCGTCGGTCACCAGGTTGACCCACAGGATCTGAACTGGAGTGATCGGCAACCCCGGCACCGGCAGGAGCGCTAGCGTGGTCATCAGGGTCAGATCCTCCCCGATGTTGGTCGCCAGGAGGAACTTGACGACTTTGCGCACGTTCTGGAAGACGACGCGCCCCTCCTCAACAGCGTTGACGATGCTGGCGAAATTGTCGTCGACCAGGATCATCTCCGCCGTCTCCTTGGTCACGTCGGTGCCGGTCATACCCATGGCGACCCCGATCTCGGCTGCCTGGAGCGCCGGGGCGTCGTTGACCCCGTCTCCCGTCATCGCCACGACGTGACCGTGACGCTGGAGCGACTGGACGATACGGTGTTTGTGCTCCGGTGAGACCCGGGCAAAGACCGCGACCTCCTCGATCACGGCGTCGAGCTCATCATCGCCCATATTCGCCAGATCGGCGCCGGTGCACACCTGGCCACCGCCGTCCAGGATGCCCACCTCCCGGGCGATGGCCTCCCCGGTCAACTGGTGATCGCCGGTGGCCATGATGACCCGAATCCCCGCGCGCTTGCACCGGGCGACCGCCTCGGGCACCTGCGGGCGCGGCGGATCGAGCATCCCCGTCAGTCCGGAGAAGACCAACTCAGTGGGCGCGTCGCGTTCCAGGTCCTCTTTTAGCGGCTCGACCTGCTCGGGGACGATTACTGCGTAGGCAAGCCCCAGTACCCGCAGCGCCTCACCGGCCAGACGGTGGTTCTCCTCCAGAATCCGCTCGCGATCCTCCTCGGTGAGCGGCCGCTCCTCGCCGTTCTCGCGGATCCGTGTGCAGTGATCGAGCACGATCTCCGGGGCACCCTTGACCATGGCCCAGGCTTCATTCTGCCCCTTCCGGTGGAACGTGGCCATGAACTTCCTCTCCGCGGTAAAGGGGAGCTCGTCGACGCGAGGGAATTCCTGTTCCAGGTCCTCCTTGTGCTGTTCCGCCTTGGCCGCCGCCACTACCAGGGCCCCCTCTGTGGGGTCGCCCCGGATTTCCCACCGGGAATCGTCGTCCTCGTGATGGCGAACCAGGCGAGCGTCGCTGCAGAGGGCGCCGATATGGAGGGCCAGGCGGATATCGGGATCCGATGCAGGACGGCAGGCGGCGCCGTCCCGCTCGAAGTCGCCGACGGGGGAGAACCCGGCGCCGGTGATGCAGACGGTGCTGGATCCGATGACCATCTCCTGCACCGTCATCTGGTTGGTGGTCAGGGTGCCGGTCTTGTCGGTGCAGATCACCGTCGCTGCACCGAGGGTGTCGACGGCCTGCAGGCGGCGGATAATGGCGTTGTGCTTGGCCATATGGTTGAGGCCGACGGCCAAGGTGATGCTCATCACGGCCGGGAGACCCTCGGGAATGGAGGAGACGGCGGAGGCCAGGGCAAACAGGAACATATCCTCCGTCGCCAGGCCGCGCATCAGCCCCAGAAGCAGCGTCAGGGTGGCCACGCCCACCGCCAACATGCCCAGCTTCTTGCCCAGATCCAGGGTCTGTCTCTGCAGCGGGGTGGTGACTTTCTCGGTCTCGCGGATGAGGGTGGCGATCTTGCCCATCTCGGTGTCGGTGCCGGTGGCGAATACCACCGCCTTGGCGCGGCCGGTGAGGACCACGGTGCCGCCGTAGGCCAGGTTGGTCCGTCCACCCAAGAACAGCTTCTCCTTCAGCGGCTGGGAGGTCTTCCGCACGGCGCTGGACTCGCCGGTGAGCATCGCCTCGTCGATCTCCAGGTTGGCCGTCTCGAAGAGACGGGCATCCGCCGGTACCTTATCCCCGGAGCCCAACACGAGGACGTCGCCCGGCACCACCTCTCTCGCGGGAATCCGCTCCTCGATGCAGCCTCCCTCGTCAGGACAGTCCCGGAAAACCTCGGCCTCCGGTGCCGCCTTCGATTGGAGAGCCTTGAGGGCCTCCTCCGCCTGGTATTCCTGGAAAAAGCCGATGAGGGTGTTGACGATGATTACCACCGCGATGACGATGGCGTCGATGGTCTTGCCCGCCACCAGGGAGATGGCGGCTGCCATCAAGAGGACGCCGACCAGGGGATTCTTGAGCTGGGACCAGAGGATCTCGAGCTTGCTGACTTCCTCACCGCTCTCGATCTCATTGGCGCCGTACTCCTCCAGCCGGCGCTCCGCCTCGGCTGTGGTCAGACCGGTCCTGTCTGAGTCGAGGATCTCGAATACTTCGTCAGTTTCTAACGTGTGCCAGGTTTGTTCCATAGAATGGCCCCTCTTGCGCTGCGGGGTTGACGCTGCCGCCATCGCCCTCGGCTACCATCGGGTTCGGGCCCCCTCCGGGCCGCCGCCGAGCGTTGGGGGTTCAGATCACGACCACTAAAGCAACAGCGGCCCGAGGATGAGAATCGAAAGCGCAAAATAGATCAGCAGTCCGGTGATGTCCTTGATTGTGGTGATGATCGGGTCGGCTCCCACGGCCGGATCGATCCCCAGCTTCATCAGTGTGTAGGGGATCAGGAATCCCAGCAGCGTCGCCAGGGTTACGGTGAGGGCCAGGGACAGGGCCACGACCAGGCCCACCGTCGGTGGGTCCTGCCAGAGCGCCGCGATGCCCCCCGTCACCAAACCCAATGCCAGGCCGATGCTCGCGCCCACGCCTATCTCACGCAGCAGGTGCGCGCCGAAGCGGCGCAGGTTGATGTGCCCCAGCGCCGCTGCTCGAGCAAAGATGGTGGTCGACTGGGTGCCCGCATTCCCCCCCATATCCATCACCACGGGAATGAAGACCGCCAGCATGGGGATGGCCGCGATCGTGCTTTCGAAGGCGTGAACCACTGTCCCGGCCAGCAGTCCCCCGATCATCGTGATGAGTAGGAAGGGCACTCGCAACGGGAAGATCTCCCGTATAGTGCCGTTTGCCAGGCGGTAGCTCTGGTGCATCGGATCGTCGGCGAAGGGGGTCAGCGCGGCCTTGTCGAAGAAGTCCTCCGTGACCTCCTCCTCCATGATCTCCATGGCGTCGTCGATGGTGATCACACCGACCAGCCGATGACCGTGATCGACCACGGGCAAGCTAAGCAAGTCGTGGTGCTGGAGCTTCCGAGCGGCCTCCTCCTGATCGGCGCCCGTTCCGACGAAGAGGGCCTCGGTGTCCATCAGGGAGTCGATGGTCTCGTCGACCTCGGCGAGGATGAGCGAGCGCAGCGACACCTGTCCCAGGAGCCGTCTCTCGGCATCCGTGACGTAGAGGGTGTGGATGGCCTCCCGCTCTCGTCCCACCCGGCGGATCTTCTGGAGCGCCTCCTCCACGGTCATGTCCCGAGTCAGACGGATGTACTTGGGGGTCATAATGCGCCCGGCCGTCTCCGGATCGTATCCGAGCAGAAGGTTCAGCTGAGCGCGCTCCGAGGGGGGCAGAGCCTCGACGAGACGCTTGGTCACGGCGGCGGGCATCTCGTCCAACAGGCGGGCCCGATCATCAGGGGCCAGAGCGGCGAAGATGGCCGTGGCCTCGTCCCGGGTGAAGGAGGAGATCAGGTGTTGGCGCTGCTCCACGTCAAGCTGCTCAAAAAGGGCCAGAGCCCGATCTTTCTCGAGGAGGCGGAATATGACCACGCGGTTCTCCGGCATGAGGCTTTCGACGAGGGCCCGTAGTTCGTCCATGTCGGCGTCCTTTACGACAGCTTTCAGGGCCTCGACGCTGCCCGTCTCGAGATGCTCCTGGACTGTGGTGTATAGGTCCATTGTCAGCCCTCCTTTCGCCATGCGTTAGACCGCCCTCGTGGCCGACCGAGGTTTGAAGGTGCGGGTGCCCAAGAGGATGGACGCTACACTTGGCTGCCCGGTGTGTCTCGCCGCGGGGACTGCAGCGGCGGCCCCGTCAGGTCACGATGGCCCTACTCTATTGACCCCGCGATGATACCACAATCCGTCGGCGGGTGCAACCAACCCGGGCGGAGGAGGGATGTGGGGATCCGCCGGAGTGGGGGCGGGAGTTAAGGGTTGGAGCTGGAGCGTTGAAGCACTTGCACGTTTGAACGTTTAAACGTTCAAACGTTCAAACGTTGGCAGGTTTGAACCCGGGGGACGTTGGCACCTTCGGGATGCGCCCTGCGGGCCGCACTACAGAAATCCGCCACGGGGAGGGCAGGCGAGTTCGAGCGTCCAATGGGAGCGAAAAGCAAGACCCGTGTGCCAACGAGCGAAAAGCCTGCCCCCTTCGGGCAGGCTTTTCCCTCTCCACGCACACCGGGACATGGGCTCCTCTGGATGAACCAGACCCAGGCTCTTCACAGACCCAACCCTGACTGGAGGTGGCTCAAGCTTGGGCTTGGAGCGCCACCTCCAGGTTGGCGAGGCTGTCATTGACGGCCCTCCGGGTGGCGCGACGTCCGCCGAGGGCGTCGCGGATGCGCCCTAACAGGCCCCTGGGCTTATATTCCCACACGACCCTGACCCGGGTGCCCTCACCCGACCCGGAGAACCTCCATTCCTCGCTACCGTCGGCGAAGTAACTGCTGGGGGCGGCGTCCATGACGACGAGCCTGGAGCGACTGGGGTAGCTGTAGGTAACGAACTCGCCCTCCCAGCTGAACACAGGCCCGCCCCGGGGTGGGGGTGTATCGACGCGGATCACCGTTCCCGTCCGGATCGGCTTGGGCGTGATCACCTTCACCCGATCGACCCGCTCATCCCAATTGGCCCGCCGGTCCATGTCGTGGCAGAACCGAAAGACGGTGCTGGGTGAGCCGGGGATGGCAAGGCTGCCTTCGATACGTGGCATTGGCGAGTCGTCCTTCGAGGCCCTCCTACCAGCGGCTAGGCTTTGTCCTCCTCCGGTTCCCAGCGCAAGATCAGGTCCCGGGCGGCCTTCACCTCATCCAGCCGCCGAACCGGGGCCTGCAAGGGGGCGGCGTGGAGGATATCGGGATCCTCTCGAGCTTCGGCTACGATTTGGAGCATGGCCTCCGCAAAGGCCTCCAACGTCTCTTTGCTCTCCGTCTCTGTCGGCTCGATCATGAGGGCTTCGTCCACGATCAAGGGGAAGTAGACGGTGGGCGGGTGAAAGCCATAGTCCATCAGTCTCTTGGCCACGTCCATCGTACGGACGTCGGCCTCCCGCACGTCCTTGGGAGGGCCCGCCAGCACGAACTCGTGCATACAGACACGATCGTACGGGAGGGGATAGGTCCCTTTGAGCAGCTCCTTGAGGTAGTTGGCGTTGAGCACTGCGTAGTCCGCCACGCGTCGGAGCCCTTCGGGACCCAGCATCCGGATGTAAGTGTAGGCCCTCACAAACACGCCGAAGTGGCCGTAGAATGCCTTGACGCGACCGATGGTATGGGTCGGCATCCATAGGGCGTAGAATGGAAAATCCTCCTCGGAACGGTCGGGGTCCACCTTCACGACTGGTCCCGGCAGGAAGTCGGCCAGGGCCGGCGAGGCCCCCACCGGACCCGATCCCGGTCCACCACCCCCGTGAGGGGTGCTGAAGGTCTTGTGCAAGTTGAAATGGAGCACATCAAACCCGAGATCGCCTGGGCGAGCGATTCCTAGCAGCGGATTCAGATTCGCCCCATCCCCGTACATCAGGCCGCCGTGCTCGTGGACAACCCCACAGATCTCTTCCACCTGTGTCTCGAAGAGCCCGAGCGTGTTCGGGTTGGTCAACATCATACCAACGAGCCGATCCTGGTGTTCCTGGCATGCGGCGGTCAGGGCGTCCAGATCGACGCCGCCGTGCTGGTTCGACGGGATCTCCACCACCTCCATCCCGCTCATCGAGGTGCTGGCGGGGTTGGTCCCGTGGGCTGAGTCGGGCACGAACATCACGTCGCGTCCGGCGTCGCCGCGCTCCTGGTGGTAGGCCCTCATCATTAGCACGCCGGCGAGCTCGCCCTGAGCCCCTGCGGCGGGCTGGAGGCTCACGGTGGCGAACCCCCCGATCTCCTCCAAGAAGGCCTGGAGTGTGTGCATCAAGAAGAGCGCGCCCTGCACTGTCTCCTGATCCTGATAGGGATGGAGGTTGGTGAAGCCCGGGAGTCGGGCCAGGGCCTCGTTGATCTTGGGATTGTGCTTCATCGTGCACGATCCCAGGGGGTAGAACCCGGTGTCCACACCGTAGTTCATCTGGGAGAGATGGGTGTAATGGCGTACCAGATCCCCCTCACTGACCTCCGGCAGCGCGAGGTCCGCCCGCAGGAGCTCCTCCGGCAGCCCGGACCGCGGTACATCCAGGTCGGGCAGAGAGGCGGCACAGCGCCCCGGACGCGAGATCTCGAATATCAGGGGCCGGGTCACGACGCCACCTCCTTCAAAGCACTCACCAGGAGGTCGATCTCCTGGCGTGGGTTCATTTCTGTGACACAGAGAAGCATATGGTCCTCAAGCTCGGGGTAGTCCTCTCCCAGGTCATACCCGCCGATAATGACATACCCGCGGAGCAGGTCCTCGTTTATCTCGGTGACCGGCCCGGGGCAGCGGACGACGAACTCTTTGAAGAAGGGTTTGACTCGGACTACGGAGAAGCCGTCCAACTCGTCAATTTGGTCGGCGGCGTAGTGGGCCTTGTGGTAGCAGAGCTCCGCCACCGTACGTAAGCCACACTTTCCTAAAGCAGCCATGTAGACCGTGGCTGCCAGCGCCAAGAGTCCCTGGTTGGTGCAGATGTTGGAGATAGCCCGCTCGCGACGGATATGTTGCTCGCGGGTCGTCAGCGTCATCACAAAGCCCCGCTCCCCGTCGGCATCCACGGTCTGTCCTACCAGACGACCGGCTATCTTGCGGACGTACTTCTGCCGGGCGGCGAAGAAGCCGAGGTACGGACCGCCGAAATGGAGCCCGAGCCCCAACCCCTGGCCTTCACCGGTTACGACGTCGGCTCCGAACTCCCCGGGCGGTTTGAGGAGCCCGAGGGCGATGGGATCGGCGACCACGACAAACAGGGCGCCCACGGCCCCGGCGGCCTTGGCCAGGTCGCTCAGGTCCTCGATACGCCCGAGGAAGTCGGGATACTGGACGATGAGGCAAGCTGTCTCTTCGTCCAGAGCCTCCCCAATGTCTTCCGACTCGCCTGCCTGATCCACAATGGTCAAATCCAGCCCCCGCGTGTAGGTCCGGATCACCTCGCGGTACTCCGGGTGGACGAAGCGGGAGACGATTACCTTCTGCCGGCGCATACGATGGACGTTGATGGCCGTGATCACCGCCTCCGCGGTGGAGGTGGCCCCATCGTAATGGGACGCGTTCGACACGTCCATGCCCGTGAGCTCGCA
>SKQX01000246.1 GCA_007118795.1 Thermoflexales bacterium
CATCCGCAGCACCTGTTCTGGACACTGTCGCACAGGCCGGGGGAACGTTGGGATGCCTGGCGCGCAGCCCACGTGTCCGCGGGACCGATCTCCCTCCAGGGCAGGGGATACGTGTACGCTACGCCGGCTATCCTCGAGATGGACGAACGGGTCGCGGCTGTGGCCATTGACATCGTGAACCGTTACGCCGTTGACGGCATCCACCTGGACTACGTCCGATATCCCGGCCCCGACTACTCTTATGACCCAACGACGGAGGCAGCTCTGGCCCCAGGGAGTATCTCTCGCGCGGACTGGCAGCGCCAACGGGTCAGCGCGCTCGTGAATCGCGTCTACTTTGAGACCGTGGCGTCTCGGCCCGGAGTGATGCTTTCGGCGTCGGTGTGGCCGGTCTACAAGGATCACTGGGGTTGGGGGTTCACCCAGGGTTACAGCGATGTCTACCAGGATTCTCAGGGTTGGATGAAGACAGGAGCCATCGACGCGATCCTTCCGATGATCTATCCGGTCGACGTCATCGCAAGTCCGAACAGGTTCACAGCGGACCAGTTTGCACTGCTGGTCGGCGATTTCGTGGCCAACAGCGGCGGGCGTCACGTCTTCCCGGGTATCAGCGCCCAGTACGACAACTTCGATGAGATCGCGCAGCGGATAGCCATCGCCCGGCATCTGGGCGCGCCAGGGCACGCGATCTTCTCCGCACGACTGGTGAGCGGCAACTATTGGTGCGCGGACCGCTATCCTTGCCACGATCCTTACTGGCACCACTTCGCCGCCGGTCCTTATGCGACGGAGGCGAAGGTTCCTCCGGCGTCCTGGCGGCCTTGACGAGTCAGTGATAAGTTGGGAGTTCCTGGGGGCCGAGGGATAACCGGCGGCAGTGCTCAGCAGGGCAACCCCCCAGCGCAGATGAACTCCGGAAACTATCCAGACGCGAACCGCAGACTGCCCGGAAGAAGGGCGGTGCTGGGTTCTGGGGTTGAGCGCCCCTCACTGCCCGGCACCGCCGGGCTCAACCTCTCCCCCAAGTAGGAGAGGGAACTCAGCGATTAGGAGCTGGTAGGCTCTCCGCTACTTCCTCTCCCTCAAGGGGAGGGGGAATCCAGCGCATGGCAGCACAGGGGTGGTACTCTCGTTCTGCGGGGAGAGCGACTTCGGCGAATCAACTCCGGGAGCGAACGATGCGGTAGGGCGCTATCCCCGACTCGCTCACGTGATGTCCGGCGACCGGTGCAGGGTATATGGGCGGCTCAGTCACTCTGCTGCAGCAGAGTGAGGCCCTGCGGATCGAGAGACAGCGTCAGAATCTCCCCTACGGGGGGGACGTCGACTTGAGGGAAGAAGTTGAAGGTCAACTCCAGCCCATTCCGGTGCCGGACGTCTACCTGATAGTAACCACCGCGAAAGGAACGCGAGACCACAATGAGCTCAACCCGATTCGGGCCGTGATCCGCCAGCCGGGCCGCCTCGGGCCTGATCAGAAGCTGGCTCCCGGCGGACCGGTTGTCGGCATCGGCTATGTCCAGTCTCCCCAGGGGAGTCTCGACCTCCCCGCAGCACACGACGCGGGCGTCGATCAGGTTCGTCAGCCCCAGAAATCGAGCCACCCACGTGGAGGCCGGACGGCGATAGAGCTCCTCTGGCATCCCGATCTGGACCACCTCCCCGGCCCGCATCAGCACCACCCGGTCGGCGACGGCAAAGGCCTCCTCCTGGTCGTGGGTGACAGTGATGACCGTCACCCCGGCCCGGTGCAGGATCTGAGGCAGCTCGATCATCAGCCGCTCGCGCAGAGCCCGATCGAGGGAGCCCAGGGGCTCGTCGAGCATGAGGAGCCGGGGCTGGGGGGCCAGGCTGCGGGCCAAGGCCACCCTCTGTCGTTCTCCGCCCGAAAGCTGGCTCACGTCACGGTGCTCGAAGCCCTCCATGCCCACCAGGGAGAGGGACTCATGGACCCTTTCCCTGATCAGCCCCCGGTCCAGCCCCTGCATCCGCAGCCCAAAGGCCACGTTGTCCTTGACATCCTTGTGAGGGAAGAGAGCATACTCCTGAAACATCAGTCCGAAGCCGCGGCGGTGGGGCGCGAGATCGGTGACGTCTCTCCCGTCGACCAGGACGCGCCCGCTGTCGGGCGACTCCAGACCGGCGATGAGCCGGAGGAGCGTGGTCTTGCCGCAGCCGGAAGGGCCGAGGAGGGCCACGATCTCGCCTTTCTCGACGGTGAAGCTGACGTCGGTGAGCATCCACCCATCGGGATAGGACTTATGCATCCGATCCAGCTGAAGGATAGCCATCCGATCACACCCTCTTCCATCCACCCCATCGCGCTTCACGATCTAGAACTCGCCCACCCCGCGCACGCGGAACCGCTCGATCACCAAGAAGCCCAGGGTGCACACGAACATCAGAATGGTGGACATCGCCAGGGCCTGGCCGTAGTTGACCACTCCGGGGCGACCGAGAAAGCGAAAGATGGCGATGGGCATGGTGGGGCGATCCGGTCGGGCGATCAGGCTCGTGGCACCAAACTCGCCCATCGAGACGGTGAAGGCAAATACGGCCCCCACCAGAAGCCCCCGTGCCACCATGGGAAGATCCACCTCGCGCCAGACCTGCCAGGGCGAAGCCCCCATGACGGCCGCGGTCTCCCGAAGCTGAGGCTGGATAGAGCGGATCGCCGGCAGCACGCTCCGCACCACGAAGGGAAGGGCGACGAGGGTGTGCGCCAGAATCACCAGCAACCCTGAAGCCCGCAGATCCAGGGGAGGTCGACCCAAGGCGACGATGTAGCCCAATCCAAGGGTGACGGCCGACGTCCCGAGGGGGAGCATGAGGATCGGATCCAGGATCCGCGGTGCCCAGGCGCCAATCCCTCGCGCCACGCTCTGAGGCGAGGCCTTCTTTTCCCGGGGGCCTGCAGCTCGGCGGCTGAGGACGGACGCCGCTGATACGCCCAGGAGAACGGACAACGTGACGGTCGCCGCCGCAAAGGTCACGGAGTTGCCCACGGCGTCCACAGGCGCCACGTAGAAGGCCGAACCGCGGGGATCCTGGAACAGGGCACGATAGAACCGGAAGGACGGCGGGCCCCCCAGCGTGAGGGACCGCTCCATCAGGGCCAGGAGGGGGGTGAGCAGCAGGACGAGCATCAGGGCGAGGTTCCCTGCGATAAATGCCCTTTCCTGCCAGCGCTGGGGCGGCCGCTGGGTGGCCCGGCGGGACCGTAACTCCATGGGGATGGTCGTGGAGGCCTGAAGCCGGGTGTAGACGACCATCAGAGCGAGGGTAAACAGGATCTGAATCACCGATAGCGCCGCGGCCACGGGTAAGTTCAGGAAGTGCACCGTCTGGCGGTATATGGCCACCTCCAGGGTGGCGAAACGAGGCCCTCCCAGCACGAGAATGACGCCGAAGCTGGTGAAGTTGAACACAAACACGAGAGTGGCGGCGGCCGCGATGGCCGGTGCCAGGAGAGGCAGGGTCACTTCCCGGAACGCCCGCCACCGGCTGCTCCCGAGCATGCGAGCGGCTTCCTCCAGTTGGGGGCTGAGATTCGACCAGAACGTCCCAACGATACGCAAGACCAGGGTGTAGTTGTAGAAGATATGCGCCAGGATGATGATGCCCACGGTGTGCTGAAGCTGGAGCGGCGGCCGTGGGAGCCCCAGGATTCGCATCAAGGCGACGTTGAAAGCCCCGTTGGGGCCCAGTAGCGCCGTGAAGGCCAGCGAGACGACCATAGTGGGCAGGACAAAGGGCACCGTGGTCAGCGCGTGGATGAGGGTCTTGCCCGGAAACCGGAATCGGGCGAAGACGTACGCCCCCGGAAGGGCAAGCACGACGGTCAGGAGCGTGGAAAGCGTCGCCTGCCAGACCGTGAACCAGAGCGTCCTGAGATAGCGAGGCGATCGGAAGAGCTCGCCCAGAGGCTCCAGGCTGAACCTGCCCTCGGGAGCGAACGACAACTCCAGAATAGACCCGAGCGGGTAGAAGTAGAAGAGCGCCAGGAACGCCAGGAGCAGGCCGTAGATGATAAGATGGCCCAGGCCGGGCAGGTGCGGATGGGCGCTTACGCTCTCATTTCCATATCTGCGCATGGTCACAGAACCCTATTCCAACACGGTCTCCGTCCAGGCATCGATCCAGGGCCGGCGGTTGGCCTCGATGGTCGTGTAGTCGACGGTGACGGGACGCTCCGGGACGACGGCAAACTCCGCAAAGACCGGCGGTAGCTCCGCTTTCTCGTTGGCGGGGAAGACGAACATATGGAGCGGGATGTCCTCCTGGAACGTCGCGCTCAGCATGAAGTCGATCCACTCTCGGGCGAGGTCAGCGTTCTCGGCACCGGTCAGAATTCCCACAAACTCGATCTGGCGGAAGCAGGCGCCGTCACCAACCACGACACCGGTCGGTGCCTGGTCGAAGGGTTCATCGGAAAAGTGGACCTCCACCGGTGGGCTGCTGGCATAGCTCACCACGATGGGCCGCGTACCCGTACGCCCGGAGCCGTAGGTGAAGTGCTCGTAGTAGGCCTCGGACCACCCCTCCGTGACCAACACGCCGTTGTCCCGAAGGTCGGCCCAGTAATCGAGCCAGGTGTAACTGCCGGTCTCGCCAAAATGGCCGATAGTGGCGAGCATGAAAGCCAACCCCGGCGAGGATGTCGCGGGGCTCTGGACCACCGTCAGGTCTTGGTACTCGGGCCTCGTCAGGTCCTGAAGCGTGGTCGGCGGGGCCAACCCCTCGGACTCGAACCACGCCCGGTCGTAGTTGAGACAGACGTCCCCGTAATCGACAGGTAGTACACGGTGTTGGTGGTCCAGCTGGAGATGCTCAGGGATGGCATCCAGCATCGGTGACTGATAAGGCTCGAAGATGCCGGCGTCCAGTGCCCGTCCGAGGAGTGTATTATCGACGCCGTAGAGCACGTCGGCCAGGGGGTTGTCCTTGGTCAGGATGGCCTGGTTCACGACAACACCGGCGTCGCCGGCCTGGAAGATC
>SKQX01000226.1 GCA_007118795.1 Thermoflexales bacterium
ACGGGGTCTACGCGATCGTTGACCGGTGATATCTCCACATCCTCGTGGATGAGCCCTGCCCAGCAGTACTGAGGATTACGGGCTCCCATTACGTCCCCAAACCGAATGCCTCCCGTCACCACAGCGCGGGTATCGGGAGGAAGATATCGCTGTCCGTCCTTTTCCACGAGGACCGTGTCGTCGCCGACGGCCCAACGCCAGGGATAGTTGCTGGTTGCGTTCTCGCAGTGGATCCCAACGCGGAAGGCGCCCGACTGAATGTACTCACCCAGTGTAGCGTAATTCTGATCGCTTTCGTACACGGTCCCCGGCGGGGGACCGCTGGTCCGGATAGGCGCCGAGCCATCGTTCTCGACGGTTAGGGTGAACACCAGCGTCTCGCCGATAACGACACTTGTGGATGACCAATCAACCTCGCCCTGAAAGATGTAGCCCATCGGAAGGCCGCCGTCTTGTATGGTTAGCGCCGTGGTGGCCACGACGTGCTGCCCCACGCGGTCGCGGGCCTCGGCGTAGACGGCGTAGGTACCGTCAGGCGGGGGGCGCACTCCGTCGTCGACGCCAGCGTCGTAGTCGAAGGCGTAGACTCCCGGCTGGCCCGTGCGGGCCAAGGTCTGCGCGTCTCGCTCCACCGGATAGCGGGTTCCATCCTCGTCGAGGAGATAGACGGACAGGCTGGTATCGGCCTTGGACAGATAGACGTTGATCCTGGCTCGATCGTTGATCCCGTCTCGATTGGGGTTGAAGACTGGTGGAGAGACGGTCAGATTCCTGAGCTCCGGTAGGGCCGTGTCAGCGTCAGCGATGGTCAGGGTGCCGGTGACCTCCTCTGTATGCCCCGTCTCGTCGCTGGCCTCGACGGTCCAGATGTACTCACCGTCCTGAAGGACACGTCGCTTGACTTCGAAGTCTTCGTAAGATTCACCGGGCAGCAGGTAAGCGTCCACGACGCCAGAGAAGAGCACCTCATAGGGTCGTTCAACCGAAGGGCCGCGATAGGCCCGATCGCGGAAAGTGAAGCGGTTCCCCTCCTCGTCTTCGAAGAAGATGGAAACCTCAGCGCTCCGACTCAGGTTGTATGTGATCCTCAGCACATCGGTCTGGCCATCGGCATTGGGCGTGATCAGGTCCCTATCGAACGACACTCTGGTCAACAGGGGCTGCTCGCCACAGGCCGTCAACATCAAGGAGAGGGCAGCGACCAGGGCCAACATCAAGTACCGGTTTCGCAAAGTGATTCACCTCCTGATACGGCCAAAGTCTACCACGAATCGACGAATTCGGAAACTCAACGCTGCAGAGCCCCGGTCCTGCAGGAGGAAGCCGTGCTATCAGACAGCCGCCCGGCAGAACTACTTGCACAGCGGCCGCTACCAAGTACAATCCCTACCCAGCTGGCTCCGTCCGAAGCCCCTGAACGGCGGGTGGTGGGGTCGGGACGGCTCGAGGCTGGTCATCTCATCGCAGAATCGGCTCGTCTCGAGTTCAGTCGAATGATTGGATGGTGATCAAGCGGCGCCTGACGCCGCTTCCGGGGGTGGATAAGAGGAACATGGACTACATAGAGGCTATCGCCTATCTTCACGGTCTTACCGACTATGAGATGAAGCGCGTCCGGCGGTACACGCCGGAGGTTTTCGACCTGTCCCGGGTTGAGCGCATGTTGGAAGCCGTGGGAAACCCACACCGGGATTTTCCCTCGGTACACATTGCTGGGAGTAAGGGGAAGGGATCCACCGCCGCGATGATCGAATCGTGCCTGCGGACCGCGGGATACCGTACTGGTTTGTATACCTCGCCGCACTTGCACACCTTCCGCGAACGGATCCGTGCTACGGGGATGAAGATCGAGCGTGCTGAGGTGGTCGCGCTCGTCGAGGAGCTCCGTCCTTTGGTCGAGCGCATGCCGGGGTTGACGACGTTTGAGGTCATCACGACGATGGGATTCCTCTACTTCGCCCGTTCCAACGTCGACGTGGCGGTGGTGGAGGTGGGGCTCGGCGGGCGCCTCGACGCCACCAACGTCCTGCGCCCTGAGGTGTCCGTGATTACCTCAATCAGCCTTGATCACACCTATCTGCTGGGGGATACGCTGCGCGAGATCGCTCGGGAGAAAGGGGGCATCATCAAGTCGGGGATCCCGACGGTGACTGCGCCTCAGCGCGCTGAGGCGATTCGGGCCCTGGAGGAGATCGGCGAGCAGCGGTCGGCGCCGCTGGTGGAGGTCAGCCGGGACTGGGACTACGAGGCTGGCCCTGCTGACCGGTCTGGTCAGTCGTTCAGTGTGCAACGCATCGGGGCTGGTGGGTCGGATTTGGACGACGAGTACTGGATTCCGCTGTTGGGTCGCCACCAGCTGGAGAATGCCGCCAGCGCTGTGGCGGCCCTCGATGTGCTTCGTGAACAGGGATTCGACCTGCCGGTGGCTTCGGTGCACGAAGGGCTGCGACAGGTGGAGTGGTTGGGCCGTCTTGAGATCCTCAGCCAGGACCCGCTGGTGGTGGTCGATTGCGCGCACAATCCTTACTCGGCCCGGACGTTACGCTCGGCTCTTCAGGAGTGGTTCCCCGATCACACCTGGGTAATGGTGTTCGGTGCCTCAATGGACAAGGACATCGCGGGGATGCTGGAGGCCCTGGTCCCCATCAGTGAGTATACCATCGTCACCCGCGCTAACCATCCGCGCGCTATGGCGCCCATCGAGCTAGCGGACATTGTCGCTGGGGTTGGGGGTGGGGCGGAGGTGAGCTTGAACGTCCGCAAGTCCCTCGAGCGCGCCCTGGCGATGATGGATCCGGGCAACGGTCTCCTGGCGACCGGTTCCATATTCCTCGTGGCCGATCTGCGGGAGGCCTGGGCGCGTCACGTGGGCACACCCGTTCCCGACAACGATGGCCAGTAGTTGATCTCGATGAGAGTCTGGTCAAGACCCCAGGGGTTTTCGAACCCCTGGGGTCTTTTTGGTCCTGTTAGAACTACAACCGCCTTTGTCATTCTGAGAACATCCATGGCGCCTAGCCTGGACGTTCAAGCCGGGCACCACTCTGAACCGAAGAAAACGCGCCGAGCTCGCGGGGCTGCGCCTCCGTGTCCCCTCTCCCCCGGGGGGGGAGAGGGCCAGCCCGGCGCTGCCGGGCCGTGAGGGGGCCTTCATCACGGGCACTGTCGTCTTCGCCTACAACCCAACGCTCACACAGCGAATGCGCTTTCTTAGTAGGAGCGGAGCGACGAAGAATCTCGCTTACGCTGGTCAGAAACGACTCACACATGGGCACTGCTCGGGCATCCCTGAAGCTCTGATTGCCGATGTGCGGCTGCACTATTAGGGGCGATTGGAGCAACTTGACACGGTTTGTTTCTCAACTTCAAACCACAGAGATTTGCTCATCCTTGACAAGGCGGGTGGCTTATTGTACAATGCTAGCTGTTGCAAGCAATGGCAGTAAACTAGTTCCTATTTGAGGGCTGGAGTTAGCCAATGTGTCTAGAATGTGGTTGCGGGGAGAATACCGCGTTCGTCTGCCCTGAATGCGGAGGGCGGGTGATTCTCATTGATGAGGAGACCAAGTGTCTGTCCTGTGGCGCCGCACCGCCCCTGGAGGCGGTTTCAGCGGGACACGAGGGAATTCACGATCACCCTCATCGTGTCGATCACGAAAATCTCACGACCATTCGGCCGCGGCCGAAGGCGCGGAGTTGCTGCGTAAGCTAGGTGTCCTGCTCCCCCATTGGATCGAGCACAACGCGGAGCACGCCGGGTCGTTTCGCGCCTGGGCCGAAGAAGCTCGGGCTTCGGGAGCGGAGCACTTGGCCGCCCACATCGAGGAAGCGGCCCGGAGGACCGAGGTGACCAATGGCCATCTGGAGGGTGCCGTAGAGCAGGTCGACGCATCGATCAGCAACCACGGCCCGCTCCATCATCACCATTTTTGACGAGCGTGCATGCGGGTCCTCGGCCCGACCGCTACCCGCAACCCGATAAACGCCGGCGTGCCAGGATGGGAACTGTAGTGGGACGCAGGGTGCATACCGAGAAACTAAAGAAAGGACTACATCGGTGAAGTCACAGACCACCCAATCACACCATAGCCTGCTCATCATCGTAGCTATCGTCAGCGCCCTTGTGGGCCTCAGCAGTTGTCAGACAGCGGCTCCCGCCGATGCTCCTGTTGCTCCGGAGCAGCCGGAGGCCACTGCGCCAGAGCCCAGTTCCACACCCACGTCGCCTCAAACCCTAACCATGGGCTTGGGACGGGATCTGTATTATGGACCCAGCAGGTGGGAGTTCCTGCACGGCTCCTTGGGGGTCTGGGAGCCATTGGTGATCCTGGACAACGACATGGTCGCCCAGCCCGTTCTGGCCACCTCCTGGGAACCCAATGAGGATGGCACTGTCTGGACGTTCAGTCTCCGGGAAGGGGTGACGTTCCACGACGGGACGCCCTTCAACGCCGACGCCGTGCTGCTGAACATCCCCATGCTCCAAGAGGAGTATATGACCACGCTGCCGAATCTAGACTCGCTGGAAAAGGTGGATGAGCACAAGGTGGCGTTCTTGATGGCGGAGCCCACACCGAACCTGCCGCAGCTCATCGCGTACTTCTCCAGCGCTATGCTGTCCCCGGCCGCAGTGGGGGAGGATGGTCGCCCCATAGCTCCTGTGGGAACAGGACCCTTCGTCTTCGTGGAGTACATCGAGGACGACAGCAACCTTCTTCGGCGCAACGATGACTACTGGGGCGAACCGGCCAAGTTGGCGGAGGTGACGTTCAAGTACATCCCCGATGCCTCGACGCGTCTGGCTGCTCTCCAGGCCGGAGACATCGATGCCATTGCCGACGTCGGCTCGCTTCAGCCCGAGCAGGCGTCCGTCATCCAGGGGGACGATGATCTGGTCCTCTTCGAGCAGGGGGTAGCGACGACGC
>SKQX01000109.1 GCA_007118795.1 Thermoflexales bacterium
CTGACGCGAGATCCTCGATCCTGCGACGTACTTCCTCCTCGACTTCCTGCGGTGTGCCGAAAGGCAGGATCCGTTGCGTATCGATCCCACCCCAGAAGCTGACGTCATCACCAAACTGGCGCTTTAGGCGTCGCGTATCCATGTCGGCGGCCGACACCTGGACTGGGTTGATGCGTCGATCCCCATGTCAATCAAGTCCGGCAGCACCCAGACCACCGATCCACAGGTGTGGAAGATGACCGGGGCCGAGCTGCTCTCCCGGATCGCCTCGAGTATCCTGGTGTGTCGCGGCTTGATGTGCCCTCGGTAGACCCGGGGGTCAACCAGGGGACCACTCTGAACGGCGACATCGTCGCAGAAGGTCACGAGGTCGATGGCGTCGCCCACTGCGGTCAGCAGGGGCTTGATTGTCCCGACGTAGATCTCGGTGACACGTTCCAGGAGCGCGTCGAACAATGACGGATCCATAATGCTGTCGAGAAGCCACTGCTCAAAGCCCCGCCGATACTGCGTGAGGTGGACGATCCCATTGGGAAGATCGAGGGAGATGGCACAGTCGCTCTCCTGTCGCAGCGCTCGGGCGGCCTCGGCCAGTTCCTGGACGCTCACCAGGTCAGCGGGGTCCGGCCAGTCAAATGTCCCAAGCTCCGCGGTCGTCGTCGCATCGCCCAGAGGCGACGAGCTGACATAATACAGCCTGCTCTCCGCCTGCTGCCATTCGACCCCCCACTCATCCACCTGGACTTGCTTGGTCACCTCTTCCGGGAGGGGAGCGGGGTAGGAGACGTGGACCTGCCGGACATCAGAACCGAGGACCTGCGACAGCGACTTCGACATCTGGGTGCGCTGACTCCGGTAGTTACCGTAGCTGGTCGGCGAATCGATCCCCAGGTGTGCCTTCAGGTTGTCATGGGCGCGTACATTGAGGCTGGTCACATTCGTTCCGCCGATATCAAAGGGCACCACATCGGTCGGTTCCCGGTTCAGCGCAGCTATGATCCGTTCTCTGCCCGTCATCTGCTCCGGTAGGGCCATGGCCGATCACCTCACAAGTTCACTGCCGGATCCATTGTAGGCCTTCCTTGTCGATCAAGATCCGAGACCGCCCGCATGGGGCCAGGAATCCTCGCCGCTTTACCGGGTGCTCTGTCGTCGGCTGAAATCGAATCATCTAGGCACCCTCCTCCTGCTCTGGCGATCGCCTCGTTGGTGCCATCGCCGGCAATAGCCAGTTCGCGGGGCGCGCTTGAATCGAGGATGGAGGGACGGGCTCCGCATGCAAGCGCCGGATCTCGGATCAAGAGCGTCTCAATCCATGGGTAGCCAACGTTCTGGTCACTGTGACTCTCAGACACACGAACCTTCATCGCTGGTGGACACCGGCCTCGTGCCCTACCAGGTGGGGCGCTTAGTATCCTTGGTGCAGTATACAGTGGAGATCGGACCCCGACAAACGTGGGCCTCGCACATGCGCCAAAGGAAGCAGCGCCCGTCTGCACAGCCTGATCTGCCGTGGCACCGGGGCCTGCGTGTCCCTGGTGGACGTCAGTAGATCATATCGCTGTACGCTCTGAGACCATCCTTGCGTTCTCTTTCAGGTGCCCGTTTATCTCCTCAAGTCGCAGTTCCGACGAAGGGGATGTTCTTTGATACTCGGGCTTCCCTCGGGTCCTCTCTCGTTGTGGATGGTGCCATCACCATACAGAACGCAAGATACCGCCCCAGCCCAGTACGGGTGTGCCGCCGTGATGCTGCCAGTCCAGCTCGATCTGTGAGGGGCCGACGGGTAGCTCGGGGGGAGCGACGAGTTCTGCCTTCCCCCCTCTTCCGCCGGGGGACCGGCTTGGCCTGGCTGGGCCTTATGGTGAGTGGCATCGTCGCTGGCACTGTGTTTTTCGCTGTCAACACAAGCCCCACGCGCGCGGCTGGTTGTCTCAACAGCCGAATTCGAAGGATTGCCGGAGCGCAGGGCTATTGGAGGAGAGCGAGTTTCACCGCGGTGCCAACCGGACTCACCATATCGAGTTCAGGTGAGCCGGGGGTTACCGCCCCTCGACCCTTGGCTGGCGTCGCGGGTCGGCGTATTGGGAGGTTCGCCCGTTATGTGGTATCATCCAATGTCACTGACAACCTTCCGAAGGAATGGTGGATCCGCAAGGTGGGTAGCGCACAGCGTCGAACCCGCTCGCGCCTGGAGCTCCGACCCTCTGGCGTCAGATTTTTGCCTCGACCCCGGAGTCGGGCACCTGGAGCTGAGCGATAGGGCGATGAGGAGGATCAGCCGTGGCGACTACGTTTCTGCACGCAGCGGACATACATCTGGGCTACCAACAGTACGGCTCCGCCGTGCGCTTTGACGACTTCAGCAAGGTCTTCTTCCACATCGTCGACCAGGCCATCGATCGGTCCGTTGACTTCGTCCTCCTGGGCGGGGATCTGTTTCACAAGCGGAAGGTCGATCCGCTGGCCATGCGGGCGGCCATCCAGGGGCTAGGGGTGCTGCGCGACGCAGGGATTCCCGTGCTTGCCGTAGAGGGGAACCACGAGAGGGCCTACTACGGTGATCAGTACACGTGGATCGACTTTCTGGATGCCATGGGGTACTTCCGGCTGCTCGATTGCCGATTCGAGGACGGTCGAGCCGTGCTGGAGCCGTGTGGCGAGGAGCACGGAGCCTACGTCGACCTTCCCGGCGGCGTGCGCGTCTACGGACTGCGGTACTACGGCGCCTCGACGAGCAAGGTCTTCGGCATGTTCGCCGATGCATTGGCCGAGACGGACCACACCGACGTGGCATTCACGATTCTCATGTCCCACGCTGGCGTTGAGGATCAGCTGCCTCACTATGGCGGGACGCTGACGTACAATGCGCTGGGCCCTCTCCGTGATCACGTCGACTACCTGGCTCTGGGTCACATCCACAAACCGTACGAGCTGAACGGGTGGATCTACAATCCGGGGTCGCCCGAGACGTGCGGTATGGAGGAGGAGGCCTGGAAGGAGCGGGGGTACTACGTCGTGGAGATCGACCCGGGACACAACCCCGATCATCGCGCTGAGTTGATCGTCCCGGACCGGCGACCCTTCCATCGGTTACGGTTGTCCGTGGACGGGTTCAGCGAACCCCATCAGCTGTACGAAGGGGTACGGCGGATGATACGGCGGAGAGACGCCACCATCAGCCCATCCCCTCGGCCCGTTGTGGAGCTCACGCTCTCGGGCGTGCTGCCGTTCAGCCGCTTCGACCTCGACGTCAATCAGGTCGAAGCGCTGCTCGACGACGCTTGGTCGCCCTTGATCACCCGGGTGAGGAACCAGGCGCGAGCGTTCGAGTATGAGAGCGACATCGACACGGGGGCAGCGCGCCCGGAGCTGGAGCGGAGTATCGTCCAGGAACTGCTGGAGCGGGATGCGCGCTTCCGGCCCGCGGCCCAATCCTGGACGAAGGTCGCCCTCGACGTGAAGCGGATGGTGCTGGACGGGAGCTCCCCGGAGGCGGTCATCGATGCGCTGCGGCAGGCGCGGGCCGAGATGGCGGTGGAGAACCAGGGGGCGTAGCATGGAGATCATCCGTGTCGATCTTGAGAACGTGAAGAGCTACGAGCGGGCGACCGTTCCCTTTGCCCTGGGTACTAATGCCATCGTCGGGCATAACGGCGCCGGCAAGAGCACCATCCTTGAGGCCATCGGCTTTGCCCTCTTCGACACCTTGATGACCACTCAAGATCAGCTCGTCCGTGAAGGGGAGAAGACGGCCAGCATCACAGTCCACATCGTGGCGCCGGACGGTCGGCCGTTCCAGGTGGTGCGCAAGTGTGGGAGCACCAGCCAGCACACTGTCTATGACCCGGAAATCGATCAGAAGCTGACGGATGGGAAGACCGAAACGATGCGATGGCTGTGTGACTTCGCCGGTGTGGAACGGAGCGGTGACCTGTCGGTACTGTTTCGGGACGCCATCGGGGTGCCGCAGGGGTTGCTGACGGCGGCCTTTCTGGAGACGCCCAGTCGGCGCAAGGATGTCTTTAACCCCTTGCTGCGGGTTGACGAATATGAGCAGGTGTGGCGGGGGCTGCGGGAGCCGGCCAGCTCTTTGCGGGACGACATCGCTGGCGAGGAGCGGCGCATCGCGCGGCTTGACGGGGAGGTGACGGCCTTGCCGGAAGAGCAGGAGAGGGCGGCGGATCTGCGCTTGGCCATATCGGAGGACCACGTGGAGCGGGAGCGCGCTAAGGGGGAGCTGGACTGTGTCGCGAGCCGGAAGCGGGAGATGGAGGAGACCAAAGCCCGGTTGGAGGAGCTGGAGCGCGACCTGGCGAAGGCCGCGGGGGAGGTGAGGGCACGGGAGGTACAGTGGGCGGAGGCCGAGCAGGCGGTGAGGAGCGCCGAGGCGGCGCGGACCGCGGTGGCGGACGCAGAGAGCGGTCATCTGGCATATCTGAGGGCTGAGGAGGCCCTGGAGAGGCTGGAGGATGAGCGCAAAGAAAGGGATGGACTGGAGGCCAGACGACGGGCCGCTGACAAGGCGTTGGCGCTGGCGCAGGGCGAGATCGAACGATGGGATGGGGAGCTGGAGGAGATCGCCCGCGCGGAAGCGAAGCTCAGCCGGCTGGCGCCCCAGGTGGCGGCCCAGGACGCGCTCGAGGTGGATCTGAAGGCGGCTCAGCGCGACGTCGATCGGCTGGAGGATAGGCGATCGATGCTGGAAGAGGGGCGTCAGCGCCTATCAACGCTGGAAGAGAGGCTGGGGCGGGTCCGGAAGGGCTTGGCGGAGAAGGCGGAGGTCGAAGCAGGCCTACAAGGGTTGGAGGCAGAGCTTAGGGCAGTGGACGAGGCGCGGGATCCGCTCAGGGCCGAACTGGCTGGGTGTCGGGCCGAGCTGGGCCA
>SKQX01000262.1 GCA_007118795.1 Thermoflexales bacterium
ACTTGTTTCGATCACTGAGAGCAGAGGATAGGAGAGCATGGAAGAACTGGAGATTCGGCAGATCGTGTTGGCCGGGGTGATGATCGCCTTGGTGGCTGTGTTCACTCTGGCGGTGAGAGTACCGTTTCCCCTCACGCAGGGCTACTTCAATTTCTCCGACGTGGGTGTCTATCTGGCGGCTTTCGCCTTTGGGCCCGGGGTGGGCCTGATCGCCGGCGGGGTGGGTACCGCTCTGGCCGATACCGTCGGAGGGTATCTGATCTACGCCCCCATCAGCCTGATCACCCGCGGGCTGCAGGGTCTCGTGGCCGGTGCAGTGGCACGGCGGGACCCCGGAGTCGCCTCGATGGTGGCGGGCTGGGCGCTGGGATCCGTGGTGATGGTGACGGGCTATTTCGTCAGCCAGGCCTTCATCCTCCAGATGGGTGTCGGCCCGGCGACGGCCGAAGCATTGGCCATCAACCTTCCCCAGGTCGTCATCGGCGGGATTGTGGCTGTGCCTTTGGTGCTGGCCCTGCGGCGCGGGTATCCTCCCATCGTCTCCTGGGGCCGTCCTCGCGTCTGACCCTTCGGCAGTCCCTTCAGTGGCACCCTTCGTGGTTCTGGATGACGTCCACGTCTCCTACCCTTCGCCTGGTCCCGGGCTGGAGGCCCCGCGGATCCTGAGAGGTGTCTCCCTGTCGGTAGCCGAGGGTGAGTGCCTGGCGCTGTTGGGGCCCACGGGGGCGGGGAAGTCCACGCTCTGTCTATGTCTCAACGGTCTCATACCGCACCTGGTGGACGGGACGTTCCGTGGTGGCGTGCACATAGCGGGTCACAGTACCCGGGAATGGACGCCGGGAGAGCTGAGCCAGACGGTGGGACTGGTCTTCCAGGACGCCGAGAGTCAGTTCGTCAGCATGACGGTTGAGGACGAAGTGGCATTCGGGTTGGAGAGCCTGGGCCTCCCACCGGACGAGATCGAGGGGCGGCTCGCGGAGGCCCTGGAGGTGATGGAAGTCGGTGGGCTGCGCTCCCGCTCTCCCCTGGAGCTGTCGGGTGGACAGAAGCAGCGGGTGGCCCTGGCTGCCGTGATGGCTATGCGGCCCAGGGTGCTAGTGCTGGATGAGCCCACGACAAACCTGGATCCGGTGGGGAAGGCCGCGCTGCTCAGGGCGGTCTCGCGGCTGCGGGTGGCATGGGGGACGACCATCGTCTGGGTGACGCAGGATGTCGACTGGGTGCCGCACCTGGCGGATCGCGTGGCCGTGCTGTGGGAAGGTCAGATCGCGCTGGAAGGGGGGCTGCGGGAGGTCTTCGATCAGGGAGCGCTGCTGCGCCGGATGGGTCTCCGGGTCCCGCAGGTGAGGGAACTGGCGGCACGGTTCGGCAGCACCGGGCTCGGGGGGTATGCCTGGTTGGGAGTGGATGAGGCAGCGGAAGCGCTGCGAGGGCGGCTCGGTGGCTGAGTGCGCTATCGAGTTGGAGAAATGCTCCTACACCTACGATGGCCAAGTTCGGGCTCTGCGCAATGTGAGCTGCACCATTGAGGCGGGCAGCTGGGTTGCTCTCGTGGGCCAGAACGGATCCGGGAAGAGCACCCTGGCCAAGCTGTGCAACGGCCTACTGCGCCCGCAGGAAGGCCGGGTGCGCATCAACGGCGCCGACATCCGAGACCGGCCGGTGGGGAGCGTGGCTCGTGAGGTTGGGTATCTCTTCCAGAACCCGGATCATCAGATCTTCGCGCCCACGGTGCGGGAGGAGATCGCTTTCGGCCTCCGCAACCTGGGGTTTCCTGGCGAAGAACGGGAACAGCGGCTGCGGTCGACGCTAGAGGCCTTCGATTTGACCGCGTACGCTGATCGGCCGCCGGCGGTGCTGGGCTTCGGGCTCCGGCGTCAAGTGACGGTGGCGTCACTCTTCGCCTGTGGCTCTCCGATTCTTATCCTGGACGAGGCGACCCAGGGACTGGACTGGCAGAGGAGTCAGGGGTTGCTGGATCGGTTGCAGGAACGACAGGATGTTGGACATACGATCCTGTTCATCACGCACGATATGCGGCTGGTGGCGGAGCGCGCGAACCGCGTGATGGTGCTCCACCAGGGTGAGCTACTGGCCGAAGGACCGGTGCGGAAGATACTATCTCGGCCGCACCTGCTGGCTCGTGCCTCGGTCAGTCCGCCGCCCGTCACCCACCTGTCGCAGTTGCTCCGACCCTGGGGTATGAAGGGGGACAGCCTGACCGTCGAGGACTTCTATCTCGAGTACGTCGCGCTGCTCGCTGAGCGGGAGGGGGTCTGACGGATGGGCCCCGGTTTCGACCTCTACACGGCGGGTACCTCGTGGCTGCACCGGCTCGACCCGCGCACGAAGATGACCTTTGTCGGTGCCAGCTTCGTGTTGTTGCTCTTGACCGGTCAGATCATCCTGGTGCTGGCCTATCTGGTCGTGGTGCACGCGGTGCTGCGCCGGGCTGGCATCCCATGGCGGCGGATCGGCTGGCTCTGGGCCCGTATGTGGCCGCTGACTCTGCTGATTCTGATCCTGTGGCCCCTGTCCAACCCGGGGGGGGAGCCGGTCCTGGTCCAGTGGTGGTGGATACGGATCACCCTCCCAGGTATAGGGCAAGGGCTGCTGGCCGGCCTGCGGGTGAATGGACTGGCCTTCGCCGTCTATGTGCTCCTGCTGACCACGGATCAGAGCGGACTGGTACAGGGTCTGGTCGGGATCGGGCTCCCGTTCGAGTGGGGCCTGGCCTTGGCCATCGGGCTGCGGTATCTGCCCTTGCTGCTCGGTATGTACGGCACCATCACGGACGCTCAACGGGCGCGCGGCTGGACGCCGGAGGAAGAGGGGCTGGTGCGGCGGGCGCGCGCCTACGGGCCGACGTTGGTGGCTCTGGTGATCGGAGCGCTTCGTCTCACCGATGGACTGACGCTGGCACTGGCTGCCCGGGGGTTCCGTCCCGGGCAACCGCGGACGACGCGTCGGCCTCTTCAGCTCCGATGGGCTGATCGGGTCTGTTTGGCAGGGATAGGCGTGTTGACACTCGCGCTGGTGGCCGCTGAATGGATCTATCTCTGAGCGTTCGGGGGCTGCTGCGGGTGTCCTGCACCTGGCGGGTGATGCGGTGTCCACCACGAGCGAGTGCGGTCCAGGGCACGGCGATCTAGAGACACGGTTGGGTTTCCTAGCCTATTGTGCAAGTCTTCCAGCGGCGGGCGGTAACCACAGGAGGGTGGCACCTGCTATGCTTTATGCCTTCCGGGCTTTGTGAGGCGCGAGCTAGGAGCGAAGTTGAAGCTCCCTCGTCGCTCTGCTCTTCGGGATGACGACCTGGCCCTGCTGAGCTTGTGCGGTTTCTGCCCTTCAGTGGAGATGGACTGCGCGATGGCCCAGCAAGGCCGGGTCAGGACCGGGTGGGGACTTGGGTCGGATTTGCCACCGGAGGAGAAGTCTGGTATAATGTTGGTTGTTCGGGGCGTGGCGCAGTCAGGCTAGCGCGCTACAATGGGGTTGTAGAGGCCCCGGGTTCGAATCCCGGCGCCCCGACCACGTCGGGAGGTTGGGCGAGGGTGCGAAAAAGGCCGCCAATTGGCGGCCTTTTTCGTGTTCAAGGTGCTGCCCGGATGCCGACGATCGGCGTCCCTAGGGTCGGGGGGGACGACCGTCTCTCACGGCGGCCGCCCAACCTCCCAGAGGCGTGGGGCAGCGGGGACGTGACCCAGCGGGCCAGCAGACGAAATGAAGTCTTAACGAAAGGGGTCGGTCACCGACCCTCGGTCACCGACCCCTGATATCTATCTCTCCCGTAGGCTGCGCCAGAGCGAGCTTTCTAGGCCTCTTCCTCACGATTCTGGAGTGTAGAGCGGGCCGCCGCCAGGCGGGCCACAGGGATGCGGAACGGAGAGCAGCTCACGTAATCGAGCCCCACACGATGGCAGAAGTCGATGGAGTGGGGCTCGCCCCCATGCTCGCCACAGATACCGATCTCCAGATTGGGCTTTGCCTCCCGGGCCTCCTCGACGCATATGCGCACCAGCCGACCAACGCCTTCCTCGTCGAGCCGTTGGAAGGGGTTGAACTCCAGGATCTGGGTGCGCACGGGGTGCCCCTGGGCGTCCACCTCGCCGGTCTCGATGCCTTCCACGTACTGGAGGAGGAACTTCCCTTCCGCATCGTCGCGGCTGAAGCCGAATGCCATCTGGGTCAGATCGTTGGTGCCGAAAGAGAAGAAGTCGGCGTACTCGGCGATTTCCTTGGCGGTGAGGGCGGCGCGCGGCACCTCGATCATCGTGCCGAACATGTAGTGGACCTCGATACCCTCCTCCTCCATCACCTCGCGGGCGACGCGCTCGAGCTTCTCCCGTTCCAGTTTCAGCTCATTGACGTGACCCACCAGCGGGATCATCACCTCGGGAAACACCTCGATGCCGCGTTTGGCGCAGCGGCAGGCGGCCTGGAAGTAGGCCCGCGTCTGCATCTCTGTAAGGCCCTGGTACATGAGGCCGGCGCGGCAGCCGCGCAGACCCATCATGGGGTTCGTCTCCCAAAGACTGTTCACCAACTCGAGCATCCGCTCCTTCTCGGCCAGCTCTTCGGACTCGGGCTCTTCGCAGCGGAGACGGGCCACGTCCTCGATGAGGACCTCCCGCGGGGGCAGGAACTCGTGCATCGGTGGATCGATGAGCCGCATAATGACGGGCAGGCCGTCCATGGCCTCGAACACCTTCTCGAAGTCCTGCTCCTGGATGGGGAGCATCTCCTCCAACGCTGCCTCGCGCTCTTCCGCCGACTCGGCGATGATCATCCGGACCACGGCGTCCCGGGCCCTCTCGTCGAAGAACATGTGCTCCGTGCGGGCCAGGCCGATCCCCTCGGCCCCAAAGCTGCGGGCCTG
>SKQX01000116.1 GCA_007118795.1 Thermoflexales bacterium
CGAAGGGCAGCAGGGCACTCCGCCACTGATCGGGCAACTGCTCCACGAGCATGTTGGCGATGACGTACAGGAGGGCAAAGCCCCCGATACCCCAGACGATGGCCACCACGGCGATGAGCACCTGATGCGCATCCCCTTCGCGCAGCCACAGAAACCCGGCCCGCATCACAATAAAGAAGATGAGGGGAACGACGACGGACAGGACGATGCGGTAAATCCAGGCCAGGAACTCGCTTCCTCCAGCACGCTCGACAAAATCGATATTCTCTGACACGTTGCATTCCTCCTCGGATAACGGATAGGATGGTATCGGCCGGGGCGGCGGAGCAACTCCGGCCAGTGCCAGAGCTGCTCCGTCCCCAGTTCGTGCAGGCGGCCCCGATCACGCGGGTCGCGCCCGTGTTCTCCAGCTAGCTCAGTTCGGCCAGCTGGCGTCGATCTCCTGCAGGACCTGGTCCAGGTCCTCGCCGCGTACCCAGTCGACCATGCCGGTCCAGAACGAACCAGCGCCCACCTCCGGCGGCATCAGGTCTGATGCGTCGAAGGCGAAGATCTCGGCGCCGAGGAGCAAGTCGACCAGCGCCGCCTCGATCTCGGTCTCGTACCAGTCCAGGCTCTGATCCTGGTGCGGGAAGAGGGCGCCGCCAGCCCTGGCCCACAGCTCCGCGGAATCAGCAGTGGTCAAGTACTCCACGTATGCCATAACCTCGGGGCGGTCCCTGAAGGCGACGACCTGGTCTCCGCCGCCGAGGATGGGGATGCCGTACGCCGGGTCGATCTCGGGGAAGCCGAAGACACCGACCTCCTCATCGAGGTTAGCCTGGATGTCCTCGGGCCAGAAGCCGATGACGAAGTTGCCCTGGCGGAAGAGGTAGCAGCCAGGCGGGTCGCTCCACAGGGGCAGCGACGCTTCGGCGAAGTGCTCGGTGAGAATGGCCGTGGTGCCACCGAGCACATAGCCCTCCTCGAACCAGATTTCCTCGATGTAACCCATGGCCTCCCTAACTTCCGGGGAGTCGAAGGGCAGCTCACCCTCCACCCACTGGTCGTACAAGTCCGGGCCAGCGGTCCGGAGCATGGTGTCCTCCAGCCAATCGGTGCCGACCCAGCCGGTGGCCGCGGCGCTCTCCATGCCGACACACCAAGGGGTTCCACCGTCGGCCACGATCTGGTCGCTCAGGGCGATGAGCTCATCCCAGGTCTCGGGCTCCTCGTATCCGGCCGCCTCGAAGGCCTGCTTCGGATACCAGACGAAGCTCTTGGCATTGACGCGGTGGAAGACGCCGTAGGGCGTCCCCTCGTAGGAGCCCAGGTCCAGCCACACCGGTGCGTAGTTCTCCTCGATCCGCTGCACGATGTCATCCGGCAGGGGGACGAGCTCGCCATCCGCCGCAAAGCGGTCCTTCATGCCGGGCTGCGGCACCAGGGCTATGTCCGGGGGATCACCGCCCTCGACGCGGGTGTTTATCAACACCTCGAAGTCGCGGGTGCCCTCGTAGCTGACCTCGATACCGGTCCTGTCGGTGAAGCGATCATTGACGGCGGTATAGCGAGCCTCCTCATCACCACCGACGAAGGCGCCCATAATGGTTACGCGCGTCCCGTCGAACTCGCCGGCCTCGGCCCGTTCCAGGAACGTGCCTTCGACATCAGGATCTACGGGATCTACGGGATCTACGGGATCTACGGGCTCTACGGGCTCTTCCGGCGGCGCACACGCCCCCAGCACCATAGCGAAGATGACCAGCACGCCCAGAAGCGCGAACAGATATCGTTTCGACAACATGTCTCTCTTCCTCCTTACATTAGCTCGAATAGCTTAGCTCAATTGTGAACCTCACGTCACGTTCGTGTGCCTTTCGTCGTGGCCCGTCACCTCCTTCCATTTCCGGTATCGAAGCCAACGGCCCCCTAACCCTGGGGTGGAGCCGTTGTCTCTCTCACGATAAGCTCCGTGGGCAGCGTCTCAAAGACCCGCTCAGTCCCAGGGTTTTCTAATGTCTGAAGCAGTAACTCGACACCCCGTCGGCCAGACTCAAACAGCAGCTGGCGCCGGGTCGTCAATCCCAGAATGTCGGCAATCTCCACGTCGTCGTAGCCGACCACAGACAGCTCGTCTGGCACACCCAATCCGGCCTCCCGAGCTGCCTCGAGAACACCGACGGCCTGAGTATCACTAGCCGCGAAAATCGCCGTCGGGCGGTCGTCCAGGGCCAGCAGGTGGCGCGCCGACTCCCGCGCCAGCCGGCGTCCGTGCTGATTCTCCTCTAGATATTCGGCCCGGACCGGGATATCCGCCTCCCGCAGAGCCCGCTGATAGCCCACGTAGCGGTCGCGACTGGAGGTGAAGTTGAAGGGGTTGTCGTGATGGTCGCCGACAAACCCGATCTTGGTGTGGCCGAGCTCGATGAGATAGCGCGTGGTCGCCTCCCCTCCAGCCACATCGTCCACGGTCACCTGATGATGGACGCCCTTCAGGGCCGGATGGTCACCGTCGATGAGAACCATGGGAAGATCGGCTTCGGCCAGGCGCTCGGCCTCGGCGTCGGTGGGCGTCAGGGAGATACTGAGGATCCCGTCCGCCTGCTCGTTGAAGGGGATCTCCGTCAGACAGCTTGCCCGCTGCTCCGGAGTCTCGATGTTGTGGATGACGAGGTCGTACTGGCTCGTGGCGAGCAGGCTCACCACGCCATTCAACCGCTCGGAGACCGAAGGGCGGGTGAAGAAGGGGACGATGACGCCCACAGCCAGGGTCTTGCCTAAGGAGAGACGCCGGGCGACGACGTTGGGCGTGTAGTCAAGCTCCTCGACGACCCGCATGATCCGGCGGTGGGTATCCTCGTTGACCAACGGGCTGTCGTTCATGGCCCGGGAGACTGTGCCCGGCGATACGCCGGCCGCGAGGGCGACATCTCGGATGGTCACACGCTTTTCGGGAGCCACTCGGTTCTCCTTTGACCCTTGGTGAGCGTTGCAATCGGTTGAATTAAACCGCTTTAAGGATATCACATCTTCACCTGCTTGTCAAGGAATTGAGGGCCTCGGGCCTCGACCTGAGCCGGTTGTATGGTCAAGCTCAACATAGAGTCACCGAATTCGATCGCCATCGCAAGTGAACGCCAGACTCGGTCACAGGTGAGCGGACTCGCCTGCGCCTTCGTTAAAGAGTACTCCATCCCGCCACGTGGATCGCCGCTCCGAGAGTATACCACACGCGCGGATCTCCAGCCGATGGGTTGAGTTAGGTGTTGGTTCGAGAATAGTTGAGAAAAGTTGGATTTTCGTTGGAATCCATGCCTACGTCATAGGGCCGGATCGGGACCACCGGGTTTTGAGCGTCTCGGGGAACAACCGGGCATCAACCCGCGCCAGTGGGCCCGGGGGAGTCGTTGGCGCAGTTCTCTCAGTTGAGGGGGCCGTGGGCAGATGGAGGCGTCTCTTCTGGCAGCATCAGTGCTGAGACACAGACAGCAGCCCGGTCTTGCTAACGGTCAGGGGTATCGGGTCGCTCAGAGCACCCACAAACGAGCCGTCGGGCCCGTACATCCGGGTAGCCAGCAGCACCCATTCGCCGTGGGGATCCTGCACTAATTTGGCGGCGTAGAGCGAACCAGTCTCATCCGCTACCAGGGTCCGGTCGGTGGCGGCCGGGAAGGGGCCGAGGGGATCGTCAGCCACCCTACAATGCACACCCGTGAGCGGCTCTTGCCTGGTTCGTCGGTGCCAGCGGGACGAGTGGATAGTCGTCTGGACAGAGAACAGCAGGTGGTAACATCCCTGGACGTTGACAAGTTGCGGAACTTCCTTGTAACCGAAATCACCCGGCTCGGTTAAGGGGGAGAGGACCTCCCAATGGATGAGATCCTCCGACCGGGCGTGAGCGATGACGGCGGCTTTCGCCAGCTACACGGCCGTCGGGCAGCCCATAGTTGACTCGAGCGGTGATGAAGGCGTGGAAATCGCCGCGGTCGGGGTGCTGGAAGACCCATGGGTCGCGCCAGGCCTGATCGTCCCAGACATCGAGATCCAGCAGCTCGTACCAGCGAGGATCAGTCTCGATCAGGGGATCCTCTGGATGCTTCTGCCATCGGATCAGGTCGGTGGATGTCGCCAGCCCGATGCGCTGTATGAGCCCGCCCTCACTGGTCCGACCTCCGGTGTAGAAGAGATGCCATAGCCCCGCGTGCCGGATGATGGAGCCCGTCCACGTCGTGCAGGTATCGAACCCGTCGCTACCCTTCGGGCTGGGATGGAGCGCGTCGGGCAGCACGTCCCAGTCCCGCAGGTCCCGAGAGGCCGCGTGGCCGACCGACACATGCCAGTGACGGAGCTCCGGGGCGCCCAGGGAGCGCGGCGCCTGCAGGTAGAAGACGTGATAGTCGGGGTCCTCTTGGGCCAGCCAGAAGTCCCAGACCCACCGATCCTCCAGATACAGGGTCATGGCTTCCTCGCATAAGGGTCGTGGCAGATCGAGCTACCGAAGGAGCGCTGCCTGGAAGGCGCTGGGGCCGCCGTCCCTTCGGATCCCCGTGGGCACCGGCGCTGGTTCGCAGCCAATCCGCAGGTGATGACGTGGCCTAATGGCGGCGCGCTGCTCATATCAAACGATCATTCCAGGCAGTGGAACAGGGGAGCCTGGGTCGGGCTGGGGCGCCATCAGACTGAGGAAGGGGCGCGCACCGACACCGACCGGGCGCGGATCAGGGCCTTGGTGATCTCGGCGATCACCGCGGGCACCAGAAGGAGCGGGAGCATCACTAACCACTCGCGGGTCCCCAGGGAGATGGTGTCGAAGATCGGCTGGAGGAAGGGGACATAGACCGCG
>SKQX01000187.1 GCA_007118795.1 Thermoflexales bacterium
GTGTTCCTTCGAACCACACGTACAACGGCCTCGACGCTCACCTCCTCCTCCGTCTCGTGCCATACGTCGTAGTCGGTGACGTGGGCCATCACGGCGTAGCACATCTCCGCCTCCCGGGCCAGGAACGCTTCGGGACTCGTCGTCATCCCAATGATGTCCATGTCCCAAGAGCGGAAGGCGAAGCTCTCCCCTCTGGTGCTGAAGCGGGGCCCCTCGATGGTGATGAAGCTCCCACCGCTATGGACCCTCCCACCTGCCCCGGCCACTGCCTCCCCCACCAGGGAGGACAGCTGCGGACAGAACGGATCGGCCGTCCCGATATGGGCCACCAGCCCTTCGCCGAAGAAAGTGTATTCCCTCTTCTTGGTGAAGTCGAAAAGCTGATCGGGAATCACTACCTCCCCCGGATGGATCTCCTCCCGCAGGGACCCGCAGGCGCTGACCGCGATCACATACTCTACGCCCAAGCTCTTCAGAGCGAAGATATTCGCTCTGTAGTTGACCTCGGTGGGCATCAATCGGTGTCCACGTCCGTGCCGCGCCAGGAAGGCCACCGGAACCCCCTGCAGATCACCGATGAGTACATCATCCGAGGGTTCTCCGAAGGGCGTAGTCACCGTCCGCGTCTTGACCCTCGCGAGTCCGTCCATGCGGTATAGGCCGCTGCCCCCGATGATCCCCACGCGCACGACCGGCTCTCTGCCCGCTCCTTCAGACCGCATCTCGCCTGAAGTGATCTCGCTACTGCCCGTCATAGACACCTCCTTCGGCTGCTAAGCGACACGGAACAATAACTGCACCCGCATCGGGGATGTCGGCGACCTGAATCCTGCCACCGCGACCTGCCACCCTGAGCGGAGAAAAGCCGCAGCCGCCCGTTCGCCAATCCGCCACCCTTCTCTTGTTGCCGACGACCGAGGGCCTAGCTGCGGTAGAGACGATGCTCGAGCACGTACCGCCGAACGGCGGGTGGCACCAGATACCGAATCGGGAGCTCCTCCCGCACCCGTCTTCGCAGGTCCGTCCCCGAAATCTCCAGATAAGGTGCATCCAGCCGCGCTAACCGTTCCCGAATCTGCGGAACCCGCTCCTCCAACCCATCCACGTCTGCCTCCCACCCCGGGCGCTCCATCACACCCAGGTGAGCCAACTCCACAATCCCCGCTGGGTCCCGCCAACTGCCAAACTCGGCGAGGCTATCCCCACCGATGAGGAAGAATAGCTTCGAGCCCGGATAGCCCTCGGCCAGCAGCGCCAGCATATCGACCGTATAGTGAGGCCCGGGGCGATCCACATCAACTCGCGACAGCCTGAAGGCCGCGTTGTCGCCCATAGCAGCCTCCACCATCGCCAAACGATGGCTGGCCGGCGAGATGGGCCGTTCGGGCTTGTGAGGCGGGATCCCGGCCGGCACAAAGATGACAGCGTCGAGGTTCAACTGGACCCGACCGTTGTCGGCCAGCACCAGGTGACCGTAGTGGGGGGGGTCGAACGTGCCGCCGATCACACCCAACCGTTCCGTGTCGGGCGCATCCTCGCCCGCTTGCGCGCCGTCAGTTTTGCTCACTCTTGTTCCGGCTTCCGCCAATAGGCCAGCCACAACTCCCACATCGGCAAGACGGGTCCGTCTCTCATAAGATCGCGCCGCGCACGCAGAGACCGTCCGAGGCGTATGGCTACTCCTCCCAGATCAGCTCCTTGTCGCCGATGTAGACTGTATCCCCCGGCTCTACCCCCACCTCGCGCAGCGCCTCAGTGATACCCATCTGGCGCAGCTTCCGCTGAAAGCGTAGAACCGATTCATCCAGGTTCCATACCGTCATCGCCGTCAGGCGTTCCAAAGCTATGCCGCTCACACGCCACCCGTCATCGACACGCTCAATGACAAACCGGTCCTCGTCCTCATCCAAGCGGAAGACCGGCACCCGCTCCGGCGCTCTCTCCAGCTCCGGTGCCTCCTCCAACATCCGGGCCACCCGATAGAGCAGCTCGCGCGTATTCTCGCCCGTCAGTGCCGAGATGGCCATCGCCGGATACTTGCGGCCTGCCAACCCTTTCTCCAGCGCCTCTTTGACCACCGGCCATTGCTCCTCGGCCGCCGGCATGTCGATCTTATTGAAAGCGACGAGCTGAGGCTTCTCTGCCAGATCCGGGCTGAAGGCCGCCAGTTCCTCATTGATCGACACGAGATCCCCCAGCGGATCGGGTGACAACCCGTCGATGAGGTGGACCAGCACCTTGGTTCGCTCCACGTGGCGCAAGAACTCGTGGCCCAGCCCCTTCCCCTCCGAGGCTCCCTCGATCAACCCGGGGATGTCTGCCATGACGAACTCAGTCTCCGCATCTAGCGCGACGATGCCCAGGTTTGGCTGGAGGGTGGTGAACGGGTAGGCCGCAATCTTAGGGCGGGCCGCTGTCGTCGCACCCAGCAGCGTCGACTTCCCGGCGTTGGGCTTGCCCACCAACCCCACATCGGCCAACACCTTCAACTCCAGGCGCAGCCAGCGCTCCTGCCCCGGCTCGCCGTGTTCAGCGACCCGGGGCGCCTGGTCGGTGGCCGTGGCAAAACTGGCATTCCCCCGGCCGCCCCGGCCCCCACGGGCCACCACAAGCTCCTCCCCTGGTTCCGTCAGATCGCCCAGCAGCTCACCCGTCTCCGCCTCGTATACCATCGTGCCCGGCGGCACCGGCGCGCGCACATCCTCGCCGGACGCCCCGCGCTTGTTGCTGCCCCCACCGTGCCGGCCGCGACCCGCCTTGAAGTGCGTCCGCTTGTTGAAGCGGTAGAGCGTGCTCCGGTGCGTGTCGACGTATAGCACCACATCCCCGCCGTCGCCCCCCCTCCCGCCCGAGGGACCGCCGTGCGGCACGTACTTCTCCCGACGGAAGGCAACCGCACCATCCCCGCCGTCGCCCCCTTTGACGTAGATCTTCGCTTCGTCGTAGAACATGGTGATTAGGATACCCCAAACAGGCAGTTAGTCAAGGGAATGGATGCGGGGCTACGTCGCTCCCCGGGGAAGCCCAGGCTCACCATTCTTCTCTCCCCGGGAAAGAGGGGTTCTCGTGGCGGGGAGCGTCTTCCGGAACGTGTCCCCACTCCCCCGGGGCAGACGAAGCAGTCGCCCGGTGCGACCACCCTCGGGCTGCCGCATCCCCTCTCCCCCGGGGGGAGAGGGCTAGGGTGAGGGGACCTCCGCCATCAGCCAGCAACAGCGTCTTCAGTCTCTCAGTCGCTGATCCCAGGATCAGCTCACAACGCCCAGCAGAACAGCGATCCACGCTACGGCAAAGACCGTCTGACGACGAACACGAGCCAGGGCGCGATGGGGAACGGGGCGACTAACAAGACCCGCGGGAGACCAAGGCAGCCCAGAACGGTGAGAACCGCCCCCAGCTCGACCAGTATGGCGACCCGCACCCGGTCACCTGTCCGTCAGCCGCGAAACGCGCTCCAGGCCAGCGCTAGCACCGCCGCGCCCAGCACCCGGCTGATCAACGGATCGATAGGCGCCCAACCCAGCCACGCCAGAAAGCGACCCGACGCGATGAGCACCGGAACACCCAGGATGAGGCTGACCACTGTATGGACGAGGAAGATGGTTCTCAGTGACTTGGACCTGAGGGGACTCCTTTCGGGCCCGTCGCCGGGCAATCAGTTAGCGGCCATCGGAGTTGATTACAGCTCGCTTGCCGTGCGGCCTGAGGGCGTCACATCGCCGACGTGACCGAGACCGGTCCACTCACGCCATGCCAGGGTCCACATCGTCGAGAAGTAGCTGGCGATGGTAGCCCGGATCAGGAGCAGGATGGGCCACAGGATACAGCAAAGCGCCAGGATCGCGCGGGGGATGACCAGCACGGCGCCCAGCACGACGCTGATCACGACCTGTAGGAGAAACAGCACCAGGGCCGGGCCAATGTGGTCGAACAACACGTTCAGCCCCCGCCGATAGGCGGGGATGACGCCCAGGTCCTCCAGCATGCAGGCCCGGTTAGCGAACACCTGCAGCGCACTCAGCACGAGGGCAATGGGCAATAAGACGCAGGCCGCCACACCCCACATCACCGCCAGGCCAACGCCGGGAACGACGACCGAGGGCTCTCCGAGGATTAAGTACGTCGCCGCGAAGACGATCATCGCTCCCACCATTAGGATGCCAAGGATCAGCGTGGGAATGGCGGGGAGCACGCCGATGCCGATCAGGCGCCAGCCCTTGCGCCATCCGGCGTTCCAGGCCGTGCCGAAGGTCGACACCAGACCACTGTCGATGGTGTTGACCCCGGCGATCAAGCCACCGCGGGCGATCGTCGAGACCGCCCACAGAGCCAGACCTACCACCGCAGCCAGGACCGCGATGACCAGACCCGCCATCACCGCCAGAACCACGGGTAGATCCAGATGGCGCGGAAATTCCGGCAGCCAGACATCTGGATCAAACTCTGGTAGGCGAAAATCGAAACGGCCCGGGCGGAGGGGCATCTGCACCGTGCCTCCGCCTGAGAACCCCGGCCCCCGGCTCCCCAGCACGACCAACACGCCGAGGAGAATCAGCCACTTGTGCTCCCAGAGGATCGTCCAAGCCCGGCTCAAGAAGCGCCCGTAGTCCATTCTGTCCCCCCTCTATGGTGGAAAGCGAGTCGATGCGAAAACGGCGGTGTCGTGCACCGATGGTTGCACCGCCAGCCTACCATACCATAGACGCCGCCGACGTCAAGATAGCTGGTGGCCGTGCTTGCCGTAGCCCCCAGTCAGACGCATTGGTAGCTTGCACTTGCCGCAGGCGTCGTTGA
>SKQX01000211.1 GCA_007118795.1 Thermoflexales bacterium
CTCGAAGTGTCTCGGCGGGCGAAATCGGCTACGAAGGATTCTAACACGGTCCGGGGGAGAAGCAACTGGATGGGGCCGACGGTGTGCGGGGTGGAGGGGAGATCGGTGGTTGGGTGGGAGGAGAGACCCGATCCCCCCTCACCCAGCCTCTCCCCCCAGGGGAGAGGGGTACGCCTCCGGGGATAAGGGCTCGGCGGCGGAGAGGAGGTGAGATCGATGGTTGGGTGGGAGAGACCCGATGCCCCCTCACCCAACCTCTCCCCCCAGGGGGAGAGGGGTAAGGCCCCGGGGAGAGGGGTACGGCCCCGGGAGAGGACGGGGTTTGTCAAAAGGAGGGGCGCGTGCTAGAATACTCGCCGTTCGCTGAGAGGGTCGCGGATCGTTGCTCAACCGGGAATGCTTCGACGTTTCATCACAGATTGAGTTCAAGGAACAACTTCGATAAGGCAGCGTTGGCTGCTATGGGAGGGTAGGCACCGATGGACGACACAGGACGCGAGGGCTCGACGGTTGACGCTGGTGGACCAGCGGACTCCCCGACGGATGCGAAGAAGCCAGGAACCCTGGGGAAGAAGCCGATCGGCGCTGCCGATATGGGATCCTTAGGAGGGCGTCGTAGGAGATCCGGCTTCCGGTGGGAGGTGGTGGGAATCGTGGGCTTGCTGGTGATCGCGGCGCTGTTCGTCCCACCGGTCTCGCTGTTGGAGCGCTCGGGGCTGATCGGATATGAGACGCTCAGCGCCGAGAACACCAGCGTATCGCACCCCGATGGCGTGACGGTGCAGGTCGACCCTGAGTCCTTCGTTGACCGGCTGCGCGTCCGCCTTGATCCTGTGTCCCGCATGGCCTTTCTGGAGGGGTCGGCGGGCACCGAACTGAAGGAGGCGGCAGGGGCTCTTCCCGAGCATCTGGAGATCTTGAGTCCCTACTACAGGATCCGCACACGGGGCGGTTCTGACCAGTCGGTCTGGGTCGATGTGGCCCTTCCGGACGGGGCGGAGCCCTGGGAGATTCTGGATCTGTACACGTGGGAAGGCGGCGAGTGGGTCTGGGTGGGCAGCGACCTCCACACGGAGGTCGTTGGGCAGGAGTTCATCCGGGCTGAGGTCAGCGGCGTGCCGGAATCGGTGGTGCTGATGCGCGCCAGAGCGAAGGAGCCGGTGCGCTCAACCTACCTGGATGCGGATTCGGATCTGACCCAGGTGCACCTGTTCGATGTGGTCAACCCGACCGGTCTGCTGCTGGGAACGATGGGCGGCTTCGCCGGCGACATCGAGAGTCTGGTGATCCCGGATAGCGACACGGGCTGCGCCGTCCTGCCGGCCGTGCGGAATTGGGCGCCAGGGGGGAGCGTCAACACGGGCCTGCTGGTGGATCTGCTTGATGACGAGGGGGCGCAGCAGACCCACATCGACAACCTGGTGCAACTCTGCGCCGAGCGAGGCTTCGCTGGCGTTGAGATAGACTACCGGGGGGTGGCGCCTGCCCAGCGGGACGGGTACACGTCCTTTGTCGCCGCTCTGGCCGAAGCTCTAGACGACGCCGGTCTCTCTCTGAGCGTCACCATTGAGCCTCCGGTAGCCTCCGGGGGCGAGTGGGACACGGGAGGCTACGACGTAGCGGCGCTGGGACAGGCCGCTGACACGATCAAGGTGCCCCTCCCCGCAGACCCCGAGGGGTTCGCGGAGGGTGGTGAGGCGCACCAGTTGCTGGACTGGGTCACGTCTCAGGTGAGCCGTTACCGGGTGAAGGTGCAGGTCTCGTCGCTGAGCGCGGCGTTTACTGAGGGGCCGGGAGCCTATGAGCAGGTCGGCGTTGAGGAGGCTCTTGCTCCCCTGGGGGCGGTTGAATCCCTGGTGGAGTCACGAGAGGTGGAGCCGGCGACGGTGGTGCCCGTAGCCCTCTCGGGTTCCCTGTTGAGCAGCAGCCATCGCGAGGACGTGGGTACTTACCGTCTCCGGTACCAGACGGAGGAGGGGGCCCGCAGCGTGTGGCTGGGCACGCCGGCTGCCCTGGCTTACAAGGCGCGCTGGGCAGAGCGTTACCACCTGGGTGGCGTCTCCGTGCCGGACGCGCTACAGCCAGGGAATATGGCGGGGGTCATGGAGGTGGTAACCGGGTATGGAAGCGAAACTCAGCCTTCGGCAGTTGATCCGATCGAGGTAGCCTGGACGATCAGAGATCCTGGTGGGACAGTGGGCCAAGCGGTGTCGCCTCTGACAGAGCCGAGCTATCACTGGACGGCGCCGGAGCTAGAGGGCGAGTTCGAGATCGGTGCCTCGGTGCTCGGTTTCGATCACGGTTCCGTTGTTCTCACGGTGCGGATTCCGCAGTTGGTGGAGGAGCCGTCGGAGACGATCACGGAGACGGAACCCGTCGACGAACCGGATGAGGAGGACGATGAAGAGGAAGACCCTGACGAGGTGGTTGAGGAGGAGGACTGCCTGAGCGCCACGTTCGTGGCCGACGTCACCATCCCGGACAATACACAACTCGAGAATGAGGCGGAGTTCGACAAGACGTGGCGGTTGCGGAACAACGGCACGTGTCCCTGGCCGGAGGATACAGTGCTGGCCTTCGTCGGCGGAGACCAGATGGGGGCTCCCGACGCCGTTGAGGTGGGCGTAGTGGAGCCGGGGGACGAGGCGGATATCACGGTCCCGATGAGGGCACCGGCCGAGCATGGGCGGTACAAGGGTGACTGGAGGTTGAGAACTGGCGACGGGCCCTTCGGCACGCGGATGTGGGTGCAGATCGTCGCCGGAGAACCCGAGCAGGCCGAACCGCCGCCGGCTCCGCGTCCCACCGATCCGGGTGGATTTGAGTTGGGTGGCCATATTCGGGACTGGGGTTTCCCCCATGCCGATCGTATGCGCTATGCGGGGATGAACTGGGCCAAGATTCAGGCGCGCTATCCGCAGGACGTGTCCGGCATCATCGCGGCCTCCCACGCCAGGGGATTCAAGATCCAGGTCAGCGGCCTGGGGCCGCCCGAGATGGTGACCGAGCCGGGCTTCGAGGAGCGGATCGCCAACTGGCTGGCGGGGATCGCGGCGGCGGGGGCCGATGCGATCGAGGTGTGGAACGAGCCCAACATCGATCGGGAGTGGCAGATCGGGCACATCAGTCCGCAGGGGTACACCAACCTGCTGTGCACCGCCTACCGGGCGATCAAGGCCGCGAACCCGAGGACGGCAGTGATCAGCGCCGCCCCAGCGCCCACAGGTTATTTCGGTGGCTGTAGCGCAAACGGCTGCGACGATCTTCCGTTCTTGAGGGGCATGTACAACGCCGGGGCCGCGCAGTGCATGGATTACCTTGGCGCGCACCACAATTCGGGGGCTACGCGCCCCTCGGCCAGGAGCGGTCACCCGGCGGACGGCGGCGGGGGACACCACTCCTGGTACTTCCTGCCTCAGACGGAGCTCTATTACAACGCGTTCCGGGGCACGCGGCGGATATTCTACACGGAGATGGGTTTTGCGTCTCAGGAAGGCGTACCGCCGTTCTCCGATCATTTCTCGTGGGCCAGGGGCAACACCAATGCCAATCAGGCGGCCTGGCTGGCCGAGTCCGTCCGGTTGAGCATTAACACGGGCATAGTACGTTGCATCATCGTGTGGAACATCGACTACGGGCGCTTCGGGTATGACCCGCAGGATGGATATGCGATCATCCGTCCGGATGGTTCGTGCCCTTCCTGCGACTCGCTGCACGCCGTCCTGGGATCGAGGTAGTCGTTCCGGGGGCGCGCGTTTCGGGCGGGGCGTTTCATACCTAGCGTGCTAAGCTAAGCCGCGTGCCTAGCTCGCGCCAGCGAGCCCTAAGCCACGGGCGGAGCTGAGCCGAGGGCTTGACCCGAGAGATTCTTGGCAGCGGCTGGGAACAAGCGGCCGAGTAGAAGGTGGAGGTTCGGCCTAGGCCGAACCTCCACGCCTGTTTGAGGGAGGCTTTGATGTCCGATTCTTCATCCCAGCGTGCGAACCGAAGCCAGCGTGCCAGGCCAAGCCATGAGAGAAGGCTGGCCGGCAAGGGCCTTTACATTGCTGTGGCGGCGTGGTTCGCCCTGGTTCTGGCGGGTGGGCTGTGTACGTGGTATGGGTGGATGATCCCCAGCGAGGTTGACGAGACGCCCACTCCGGCGGCCACGCCCGTGGGTGATCCCACGGAGCCGGCTCGGCCGGAGGAGAACGACGAGGAGGACCCCGTCGTGGACCCGAGCCCTGATCCGGAGATCGATCCGACGGACACACCCGAGCCGACCCCGGTGGAGGAGGGGGAGTTCGGATACGGCATCGCTCTGAACGCGGTGGGCGGGGGTGATCCGGCTTACTGGTTGGGGCAGGTGGAGACCCTGGGCATGGACTGGGTGAAGCAGCAGATTAAGTGGCGCGACTGGGAGGGCACGCCCGGAGAGATGGACTGGAGCGGTTTCGATGCCTTTGTGGATGAGGCAGCCAGGCGGGAGCTGAAGATCATGTTCAGCGTGGTGGATGCGCCCGAGTGGTCGCGGAGCCGCATCTACCCGGAGATGGAAGGCGCACCGCCGGACAATTTGGAACTGATGGCGGATTTCCTGGAGCGTCTGATCGACCGGTACGAGGGTAGAATCGACGCTATCGAAGTCTGGAACGAGCAGAATCTGGACCGCGAGTGGGACACGGCCGAAGGCGTGGATGCCCAGCGGTACGTCGAGATGCTGCGGCTCTCATATGAGGCGATCAAGAGCCGCGATCCCGACATTATGGTC
>SKQX01000073.1 GCA_007118795.1 Thermoflexales bacterium
GAGGCCGCTGAGCGATTCGCTGGCAAGGTAGCGGCTGCCGCGGAGGGTGCTGCGGTCTCGGGTCAGTTCACCCTAACCATCACCGATGAGGAGGCGACGTCCGCCCTCAAGTACTACCCCGTTGTGCTTCAGCGGGTCGACGGACTGCCCGCCGGGAATCTGACCCAGGTCGATGTCCCGGAAGAGCTAGAAGGCTTGGACCCGGAGGGATGGAGAGGTCTCAGCCAATGGCTGGATCGGCTGCCAGCCCTTGGTGATCGCGGATCGATCCACGATCTGATCGTGGAAGACCCGGCAGTCACCTTTAAGGGCAACGGGCAGACGATCTTTCTCGGCAGGGTTCGGTGGCTGTTTGCGAGGTTACCGTTCCGGGTCGTTCTGGCGCCGCGGGTGTCAGAGGGAGAGCTGGTGCTCGACTTCGTCGAGGCCCAGGCAGGCCCATTTTCCGTGCCGCAAGCCGTCTTCAACTACCTGAACCGGGGTATGGCTCGGGCGCTCCTCGCCGGCCAGGAGTACGTTGAGATCAGCGAGATTCAGCTCTCGGAGGGGGCTCTGGTTATCAGCGGGCGCCGACACCGGTAGCAGCATTCGTTAGCCTGTCATCCCACGGAGAGGCCGTCGTGACTTCTCGATCGCCGTTCAGGAGGGTGCTGCCTCCGGCCGACAGGGGTCCAGGGGTGCCTGTCCGGGTGGGGTGGTGGTCAGCTGTCGATTGTCGGACACCCAGGAGAGCTGGCGAGGCCGTCCACCCGCCGCCAAACCGCTGTTGACCAGAATCCTCCGCGCCGCCTGCGCTGGACGTGGTGTCCCGGCCAACCGGGCGAGGGCAGAGTCGTCCGCAGCAAACGCACGATCACAGCGAGCGTGGGAGGGATGGGTGGCGAGGGGTTCGCCGCCCGTGATTCGAGTTACCTACCCTTAGCGTCGGAATGGCACACAGGAGTCGCGCCTCGGGCCGCGCAAGGCGCATGCGAAGGGTGGCGTCCTGCCGTGGAGCAGGCTAGACTCAGAGAGAGCAGGAGGTGGAGGTGGGAATCGTTGGCCCGCGAAGGACGGGCGCCAACATGGCGCGGAAGCTATCCCGCGGCAGGCACGGCGTCGTCGGGTACAACTGGAGCGTTGAAGTGGCTTAACAGCTGGAACCACTGGCGCCATAAGCGTGGCGGCTGTTGATCCAGTCGTGGACCCCGGGGGATGATTGATGAGTCCAATTGGTCGTTCGAAGCCGGCCACTGTGGTGATCTTTGGGGCGTCCGGTGACCTGACGCAGCGCAAGCTCGTGCCCGCCCTCCACACCCTGGCTTGTCGGCAGTTATTAGCGCCGGAGACCCGCGTAGTTGGCGTGGCTCGCACCGAGTTCTCGGATCAGGCATTTCGTGACCATCTGTACGACGGTATTGTCCGACACTCCCGGGCGGAGTCGGGGCCGGACGCCGCCTGCGAACTCTGGTCGGAGTGGTGTAAGAGCTACACATACATCGCGGGCGATCTCTCGGAGCCAGAGACCTATCAGCGCCTGGGCGACCGGCTGGAGACTTCTGACCGTGAGTTCGGGACCCGCGGCTGCGTCCTGTTCTACCTCGCCGTGCCGCCGGCTATCTACACGATGATCATCAGGCGACTGGGGAGGGCGGGGCTGAACCGTACCGACGCTGGGTGGCGCCGCGTTGTCGTCGAGAAGCCTTTTGGAAGGGACCTGGAGAGCGCACGGGAGCTCAATAGAGAGATCCACGAGGTGTTCCACGAGAGTCAGGTCTATCGGATTGATCACTATCTGGGCAAGGAGACGGTGCAGAACATCATGAGTTTGCGGTTCGCCAACGCCATCTTCGAGCCGCTCTGGAACCGAAACTACATCGACCACGTTCAGATCAGCGTGACGGAGGCTGAAGGGGTTGCCCATCGTGCTGCTTACTACGAGCAAGCTGGGGTGCTACGCGACATGTTCCAGAATCACCTGATGCAGCTATTGACCCTGACGACGCTCGAGCCCCCGGTGGCGTTTGAGGCTGGGGTCCTGCGGGACGAAAAAGCCAAGGTTCTGAAGGCCGTTTCACCAATCACGGAGAGTGTGCGCGCCCAGTATCGCCGCTACCGTGACGAGGAGGAGGTCGCCTCCGATTCGATGACGGCTACCTACGCTGCAGTCAAACTGCGGGTTGACAACTGGCGCTGGCGCGGCGTCCCCTTCTATCTGCGCTCGGGGAAGGGTCTCTCTCGCAAATCGACGGAGATCGCCATCGAGTTCAAGGACGTTCCGCATCTCATGTTCGACATCGATCCGGACAACGATATGACGCCGGATGTACTCTCCCTGTGTCTGCAGCCCAACGAGGGCATCCATCTCCAGTTTCAGGCGAAGGAGCCCGGGGCTGGGATGCATACCCGGCCTGTCGCCCTGGAGTTTCGCTATGCGGAGCATTTCGGGGCCGGCGCGCTGCCCGACGCTTACGAGCGTTTACTCCTTGACGCCCTCAAAGGTGATGCCTCCCTCTTCGCCCGTGCCGACGAGATCGAGCTCTCGTGGTCCATCATCGATCCGCTGGTCGATCAGTGGGAGAAGGAGAGCGAGCCCCCTCTAGCGTTCTACGAGTCCGGCACCGGGGGTCCGGCCGAGGCCGACAACCTGCTGGGCCGGGACGGGCGGGCCTGGCACGAGCACTGTTAGCTGGAAAGCCGGGAAGGTGGCTGTGACGCAGTTCTTGGTTTGCCGCGACGCGGATCGTCTCGCCCTGGCCGCGGCAGATTTGTTCGCCAAGCTGGCCCGTGACGCCATCGCCCAGCGCCAGCGATTTGCGGTGGCCCTTGCCGGAGGCTCCACACCGCGGCCAGCCTATGGCCTGCTGGCGGAGGAGCCGTTGAGCGGGAGGATCGACTGGCCCCGCGTTGAGGTCTTCTGGGGCGACGAGCGGTGCGTCCCTCCCTCCCATCCGGATAGCAACTACCGTATGACGCGTCGGGCGCTCCTGGACCGGGTGCCGATTCCGGGGGGGAACGTGCACCGCGTGCGAGGGGAGCTGCCGCCCGAGGAGGCCGCCGCGCACTACCGTCTGGAACTCCAGATGGTCATGGGGGGAGGCGGACGCTTCGATCTTATCCTCCTCGGTATGGGCACCGACGGGCATACCGCCTCTCTCTTCCCGGAAACTGCGGTGCTGAACGATGAGGAGTGCTCATTTGTGGCTGTCTATGTGGAGCGTATGGGTTCGTGGCGCCTGACGCTCACACTGCCGACCATCAATGCGGCGCGCCACGTGGTATTCCTGGTCTCCGGGGAGAGTAAGGCAGAGGCTCTGGCCCGGGTCTGGTCCGGTGAACGGCTGCCGGCTGCCTTGGTGCAGCCAGCCGAAGGTGAGTTGATGTGGCTCGTGGATCGCGATGCCGCAGCGGGTCTGGTGCCTGGGTAAGATTCATCGCACTTGCCTCGTCTAAGAGGTGGAAGGGACGATAGTCCTTGAGCCGAGATTTGCTCTAGGGGAGGCTAGTGGGATGGACACCAAGAACGACAGGTTTGGGACGGGCGGATCTAGACTGTCGCGGCGTGAGCTGCTGAAGAGTATGGCCTGCGGCGGGCTGGTGTTGACGGGGGCAGCGAGTTTGCTTTCAGGCTGTGCGCGGCAGGTGCGGGAGCTCGATGAACGGCTGACCGGCGACCGCGAAAGGGATGAAGGGGAGACCGCTGAGGCGCGGGCGCTGACCTATCGACTGCCAACGGAGGACGGCGATTGGATTCCACCGGTTTCGCACGTCGCGCGTCTGCCGACTGATCAAGGGGAGATTCGCGTTGAAGGTCTTGGGACCTTCGGCTTCGACTCCAGCCATGTGGAGACCGTTCGCTCGGACATCTTCCGACCAGGCCACTTCTCGCTGTTCGACATCCTGGTTCATCTGTCGGAGAAGGGCGACCTGGTCCTCGACTACCACTTCGACGAGGCGCTGGACGCGCACGTCATTGACGGGGTCGACGGCGAAGAAGGATGGTGGTACAACGCGCACTACCCGGCGGGATGGTTCGAAGCCAGCGTCACCCGGATGGACCACTACCCTTACAAGAATGGCACGGTGGTGCGCCTGGACCGGGTCAGGGCGGACCGGGTAGCGACCATATATGAGACGTATCGTGAGGAGATGCAGCGTCTGGCGGTCAACGGGGGACAAGTCGTGATCCCTGATGTGACGATTCGTGTGCCCGGCGGACGAGTTGACTTTGAGGATGTCGTGGTGAATGCCCATGACGCGCGGAGCGATATGCTCCAGCCAGGTGTCGTCACGGCGCTGGATGCCATCATCAGCCTGGCAGAGCAGGGGCAGATATCCGATTTGGAGTTGACTTGGTACGAGCGCATTGGCAGGGCGGACCCAGTCGACAGCTACTGGGTCGAGCGCATAAATGACCACATCGCCACCGGGGGGTGTGGTTTCGTCTATGAGTGCGGCCCCCGGGAGTTCTCGGGTTTCGCGGGGGCACACAACCACATCCCGGCTGATGTTCAGGTGAGTCGCTCGCCAGAGTACGCGCTATGGTTCTGGATCTGTCTGGGGCGTGGGGTGCTGTAGATAATGAGCCCGTCTACCAAGAACTACCTTCTGGATGTCGTGATGGCTCTTCTAGCTGTGGCTGTGGGCGTGTCGGCCTTCATGCTTTGGGTGGTATTGCCTCAAGGTTTCTTCGCGGCTCGCTTGCTCTGGTTGGACATCCACAAGTGGACCGGACTGCTCCTCGCGGTGGCCGTGTGTCTCCACGTGGTCTTTCACTGGAAGTGGTTGGTTCGGACGACGCGGCGCCTTCTGACTCGGATATCCAAAGAGGTGCCAGCGAGCGCTCAGCGGACTCGGAGTGAACAGGACAGAGGTTGAGAGCTGGGTGCGGAACGGGTTGGTTATGACATCAGGTGCCCGCCCCGGGTCCGAGGGCGTCCGCCTCACTGAGGCTGATATCGTCACCGGTGGCTGGTGGTCGCGTTGGCGCTGTCCCTCCGCGACGCCGAAGGGGAAGACGACTAACGTGCGCTGAGGGAGATCGCCCGGCGATCCGGGCTCAACGTCCAGTTCGGGAACGCCAGTCTTAGCGTTTGACTCGTTCCGCGTATCGAGGCAAACGGGGTGAATACCATCAAAGTCCTCGGCTTTCTGGAGCCGAAGATGATGGTATAATCGGCCTATTGTGGCTTCAAACCGGGGATCGCACGACGTGCCCATCGGGCAGAGGCCGTTCCAGCGTGGCCAGGTCAGACCCTATCTTGGCGTTGGCTTCGGCGTCGTCACCGTTTCGGCTGCCGCCATTCTGATCAGGCTTGCTCAGGCGGAGTTGCACTCCATAGTCGTCGCCGCCTGGCGCCTGGCCCTGGCCACTTTGATCCTGGCGCCCGTGGCGCTGATCGGGTTCCGCCGGGAGTTCCGATCCCTCACGTCGAGGGACTGGCGTAATGCATTTCTCTCGGGCTTGCTCCTGGCGATTCACTTCGGAACCTGGATCAGCTCTCTGGCCTTGACGACCGTGGCCGCCTCCGTGATGCTGGTCTGGACGAGCCCGATCTTCGTTGGCCTCGGTTCTCAGCTGCTCCTCGGTGAGCGGCTTACGCGGGGCATGAGGGTGGCGCTGGTGGCTGTGATCCTCGGAAGCGTGATCATTGGAGTCGGGGACCTAGGCCAGGGGACCCATCGGCTATTGGGTGACCTCCTGGCGCTGATGGGGGCGATATCTGGGGCCGGCTATTTCCTCATCGGACGGAGCCTGCGGAGAAGGGTCTCGCTCCTGGCCTACGTCGTGCCTGTGTACGCATCTGCCGCGGTGGTCTTGATAGCGGTTATGTTGGCTGCTGGCCTGGGACCAGTGCCCCAGCAGCCGCAGACGTGGCTGTGGCTGGTCTTAATGGCTATCGGGCCGCAGATCCTGGGCCATTCGTCGCTGAACTGGGCGCTCCGTTACCTTTCGGCCACCTTCGTGAGTGTGGCCACCCTGGGAGAGCCGATCGGCGCCACACTGTTGGCCTGGTGGGTGCTGGGAGAGCCGCCCACGCCCTGGGCCGTGGCGGGAGGGGCACTGATTCTATCGGGGATCGTCGTCGCTTCGCGGGCTGAACGGCGGAGCTGACCGAGCTGATGACGCGAATCGGGGGAAGGGCCTACTCCCTGGCTACTCCTCGTCGATGCCCCACCAGTACATGTCGGCCAGCTTCTGGTGCTCCTCCCGAAGCCTCATGTAGCTCTCGTAGCGGTGTTCGCTGACGACTCCTTCTTCGACCGCCTCCTTGACAGCGCAACCGGGCTCCACCGTATGACTGCAGTCCGAGAACCGGCAGTCAGCCACCAGGGGTGCGATGTCGGGGAAATAGGCGTCGATCTCTTCTGGATCCATATCGAAGAGGGCGAGGGCCCGGATCCCGGGTGTGTCGGCCACCCATCCCTGTTCGGAGGCGGACCCGTTCACGGGAACCAATTGGGGTACGACGGTGGTGTGCCGGCCCTTTCGGGTGGCCCGGCTCACCTCCCGCACGCGCAGGCCCAGCCCGGGCTGCATCGCGTTCAGTAGGCTGGTCTTCCCCGCTCCTGAGGGACCAACCAGGGCGGATATCCGCCCCACGAGCAGCCCGTGTAACTCCTCTACCCCGGTGCCCGTCTTGGCGCTGGTGTAGACGACGCGGTAGTCGATCTCCTCATAGATGTCGAAGAGATCGTGGGCTTCTGGCTCCGAAACCAGATCGAACTTGTTGGCGCACACCACCGCTGGTATCTCCTGCAGCTCGGCTCCCACCAAAAGCCGGTCTAGCATGCGGAGGCGGGGCTCGGGTTCGGCGCAGGCGAAGACGAAGACGACGTGATCGGGATTGGCGATGATGACCTGCTCGCGCTCGGAGAGATAGCCGCGTCGCGTCCAGTGACGGGAGCCTCGTCCGGCAGAGGGGGCCAGTCGGGCCAGGGCCCGCTCCCGCTCGGCGACTTCCTCTATCATGCCCTCGATCATCCCGCCGTCCTCGACGGGGCTGATCCGCACCTGGTCACCCACGGCCACCAGATCGGTGTCGCGCCACTCCTCCTTCAGGCGGCCCCGCAAGCGACAGGTGAAGTCCCCCTCCTCGGTATGAACCGTGAAGAAGCCGCTCTGGGCCTTGATGACCAATCCCTCGATCAGATCAGACATAGTGCCGGGAGGTCAGGAGACCTTACTCCTACCTCGCTCTGGGTTGTGATTGTAACGCATCCTGGGGCAGTGTCAACAGACGGCTGTCAGGTTCCGCGGGTTGACTGGCCTTGCCGCGTAGGTAATCGCTCCGTCCCCGGCGTGTGCCGGAGAGAGGAGCGACAGTAGCCACGACGATCAGTCCTTCGTGGCGCATTCCCTCGACGCTGGCTGCCCTATGCCCCTCCGCACACGGTAGCGGGCGAGGGCCAGGCGTCGATTCACTGTCTACCCATGTGATGAAGCCCCCAGAGGGTTGTGCAGCTCTCAGCGTCCTCATTCCTGGTGATGGCACCTTCCCGAGCGGAGCGGCCACGTCTTGCCCTTGAGGACGGAGGACCGATGGAGCCCGTCAGCTCTTTCAGAGATCAGCCATTATCCCGCTTATGGGCGAGCTTGACCCGGGTTCGCGACCCGTTACAATATGGACGATATGGGTGGACGATGGAGACGCCGCTGGTTGCCGATTCTGCTGCTGCTGCTGGTGGTGGTAATCGCTTCTTTCCTGGGCTGCCTCGACCCTGCGGACCCCATCCCCCCGGACGACCCGCCTCCCTCACCGTCGCCTCATCGGGTGTACTTGCCTGGGGTCACCGGGGAGAGTCCCTTGGCGGTTCCCTCGCCGGCCCCAACGGTACCGCCGAAGACACCGACTACGGAAGCGCCCACGCCGCTGCCGCCCCCTGTGCCCAAGCCGAGCTACGGCGTGCAGCTCCACATCCCGCCGGAATGGGAGATGGAGCCGACGATCCGCTGGGCCGAGGGACTGGGTGTGGGCTGGGTGAAGGATCAGGTCCAATGGCACACCGTGGAACACGGCCCGGACCGGTTCGACTGGGAGAACACCGATCGGGTGGTGGAGGGTCTGCACCAGGCCGGGTTCAACATACTGCTGGGCGTCACGCGCGCCCCAGACTGGACTCGTGCGGCGGAGTTAGAGGGGGGCCCTCCCGCTGATTATGCGGAGTTTGCCCGCTTCATGGAGCAGTTGGCCGGCCGCTATCGGGGCCGCGTCCAGGCCTATGAGCTGTGGAATGAGCCGAACCTGGCCCGGGAGTGGCGAGGTGACACCCTGGATCCGGCCCGCTTTGTGGCCCTGGTCGCTGAGGGGGCCGGGGGGGTGCGGCGGGGCGACCCCGATGCTGTAGTCATCAGCGGTGGGCCCGCGGTCACCGGGATCGACGACGGGGTCACAGCCATCGACGACCGCGTCTTTCTCCGCGGCATGCTCGAGGCCGGCGTTGTTGAGCACGTCGACGCCATCGGTGCGCATCCCTATGGCTATGCCAATCCCCCCGACGAGAGCGTGCAAGATGATGCTCATACGGCCACCAGTCACCACGAGCACCCGTCGTTCTTCTTCCTGGACACGCTGGAGGACTACCGGCATTTGCTCCGTGAGTACGGCTCTGAAGGGCTGGACATCTGGGTCACGGAGTTCGGCTGGCCATCGCCCGAGGGCATAGGTGAGATGGACATGGCCGGGTGGGAGTACGGCAACCAGGTCAGCGAGGCCCAACAGGCGGACTACATCGTGCGGGCCTTCGAGATGGGCGATGAACGACCCTGGGTCGGGCCCATGTTCCTCTGGAATCTGAATCTGGCGACCATCTGGGGGCCGGACAACACCTTTTCGGCGTACAGCCTACTGCGACCCGACGGCTCCTACCGACCAGCCTATATCGCCCTCCGTCTCGCGGAGCCGGGAGCGGACTAGCGGCCGGCTCCGCGGGCTCGCAAACTATTCTGGGGACAAGATCGGTGGGGACTCGACCTTTCTCCGACTCTATGGGTCGGCTGTTGGTATAGGAGCTAGCTCCTGCTCCTCCTCCTCAGCCGGTGGCGTTGTAAGGTCGTTCTCTTCCGCTTCAGGCGCCATATCGGTGACCGGGAGGCCGTAGTAGGCCTCAATGACTTGGCGCACCAGAGGTGCGGCTACCGTCGACCCTTCCCCGGCGTTCTCTACGATCGCCACCACCGCGATCTCGGGGGCGTCAGCTGGTGCGTAGGCCGCAAACCATGAATGGGGTGCCGCTCCCGCCACACCCACCTCCGCCGTGCCCGTCTTACCGGCCACCGGGATGTCCAGGCCGGAGAACGCGTACGTGGCTGTCCCAAGATAGGGGACCGACGTCACCCTCAGGAGGCCTGCCTGCAGCGCCTCAAGATTCTCGGCGCTGATCGGCAGGGATCCGATTTCCTCAGGTTCGATCACCCTTTCCGCTTCCCATTCGTTTCCCGCGATGCGTTCGACGATGTACGGCCGGTAGAGCGTTCCCCCGTTAGCTACGGCGGACATCATCCACGCGACCTGGAGCGGCGTGATCCGGAGATACCCCTGGCCGATGGCCAGGTGGACGGTATCTCCCGGGTACCACACCTCACCCACGTTGTTCATCTTCCATTCGGGGTCGGGCATCAAGCCGCTCTCCGTCAGTAATCCCTCCAACCCCAGGGATCTGCCAAGGCCGAACTCGCTGGCGTAACGGGGCAGAATCTCGGGATCCAACTGATGCAGCGCGAGACCCACGTTGTAGAAGGTTACGTTGCAGGAGCCGGTCAGACCGTCCTGGAGGTTGATCCTCCCATGACCGGCTGGTCTCCAGCAGTACTTCCGTGCCGCTCGTCCCAGGGCGTCCCAGTACCCGGGGCAGTCGAACTCTGAGGAGATCGGATCCAGTCCGCCAGCCTCCATTCCCGCTGCCATGGTCACGATCTTGAAGACCGACCCGGTAGGGTAGGTGCCCTGGGTGGCCCGGTTGAACAGCGGTTGCCGCGGATCGGTGAGAATCTGTGACCGCAGCGCATCTCCCGCCGGGCCTGAGAAGGCGTTGGGATCGAATCCCGGACCGCTAACCAGGGCCCGAACGGCGCCGGTCTTGACATCCAGAACGACAACCGCTCCCTTCCGATCTCCGAGGAGCTGCTGGACCTCCTCCTGGAAATTGCGATCGAGCGTCGTGTAGACAGCGCGGCCGGGTTGTGGATCCCGGTGGGCTACCTCGGTCACTGGCTCACCGAGCGCTGTAACCACCGAGAGCGTGGCGCCGTGCTGCCCCGCTACCACTCCTTCGCCCCAGGCTTCCAGTCCAGCCACGCCCACCATCTCGTCGCCCCGGTAGCCCTGCCTGCGGTATTCGGTCAGCCTCTCGGCCGGTACGGGGGCCACCCAGCCTACGATGTGGCCGACGGCCTCAACGTGAGGGTACGTGCGCCCGCCCTTCTCCTCCCGATAAACGCCAGCTAGGGAGGCCAGGGCTTCATCCTGCTCCACGCTCACCTCGGCCGGGATGTCGGCGATGGGTATCTTCCACTCTGGATTAGCAGATGCATATCGGCCCCGGATGGTCTGCCCAGAAAGGCCGGTGAGGGACGCCAGCCTCTCCAGCACGGAGATCTCATCCTCGATCTGACCCGGGATAACCCCCACGGTGACAATCGTCCCCTGCGTGGCCATGCCCAGTCCGTCGCGATCGTAGATGTTCTCCCTCACTGGGATTCTGTAGGTCGTGCGGAAGTAGTTGTCTGGTGCCAGCTGTGGCCATATCAGTCCGGCGTCCCAATCGATGCGCCAAGCCGAATCGTGCAGGCGCAGCGACATCGTATATTCGCCCGTCAGGGTTCCGAACAGCGCGGTGTCCAGGGTGATCTCGTACGCGGCGGTCGCTCGCTCGCCCTGGCGGAGCACTGTGTTCAGCTGCGTGGTAGCGGTGATCACCGATCCGCTGTCCAGGGCGTTGCGGTATCGGCGCGTGAACTCATCGGCGTCTAACGTCTGCTGACTCTCGGGCGAAAGCAGGGTATACATAGCCCCATAATCCGCCGATCTCCAGCCGTCCAAGAAAGCCACGGCACTGGCCTCGGGTGGGGGCGGCTTCGGTGTGACCGTCGGCTTCTCGGTGGTAACCGCCGCCAGTTCGGGGGATGATTGCAGTCCAGGGAGTTGCGCACAGGCCCCGGTCAAGAGGATCAGCGCCATGGCTATGCTCAGCAAACCGTCAATTCCGGTTCGGGACACCGCTCTCATCAGGATCTCACGATCTGCTCGTAGACGCGGCAAGCGAAGCCCGTGTGAGCTTGACAGGCCTTCGGCACGTCGGCGCCTGGTTCCAGCCCCAGCCGGAGGAGGTGGCGCGCGACGTGGCACAGGGGGAGACCCATCACGTTGGCATAGCAGCCCTCCACTTCGGCAACCGGTCGAAACCCCCTGTGTTGAATGGCGTAGGAGCCGGCTTTGTCCATAGGATCCCCGCTGGCTACGTAGGCGTCGATCTCTTCGTCGGTGTAAGGGCGCATCGTGAGCCGCGTCGTCACCACATTTGTGATCGAGCCCCGGGCCACGTCACGCGTGGTGGGGGCACTGTAGACCACGTGAGAGCGTCCGCGCAGGCGCCGCAGCATCGCCCTGGCCTCTGCTGCGCCCCGGGGCTTCCCCAGCGTCTGCTCCGAAGCCCCGCCGTCGTGGAGGGATACGGTGGTATCGCAGGCCAAGACCAGGGCGGAGGGTCGTCCGTCGACCGCCACGGCGTGGGCCTTGGCGCGGCTGAGACGGGCCACCAGCTCGCGCGGGGTTTCATTAGCTCGAGGGATCTCTATCACGTCCGGAGTCCTTATCTCAAAGGGAAGGCCAAGTAACTCCAGGAGTTCGCGGCGGCGCGGCGAACGGGAAGCCAGAATCAAGTGCCGGTTCCTCATCTCGAGGGGTATTGTAGCATAGAGTGCCGGGTTGCGGTAGGATGTGGCGCTGTCCAAACTATGCCGCCACTCGGTACCGCGCCCATAGAACTCCATCCGCCTGGACCTGAACCGAGATCAGCTCCAGCGGCGTGGGCCACTCGTCGTGCCCCAGTTCCGGCGAGTCGAATAGCGATGGTGTCTCGAGTCCCCCGATCAACCGGGGGGTGAAGAGTATGTTCACCTCATCCACCAGCCCGGTCCGCAGGAGGGCCCCGTTCAGCTTCCCTCCAGCCATCGACATCAGGCACGAGACCTTCAGCCGGGCCCTCAGTTTCTCCATCACCCGCGGCAGATCAACCCATCGGTCGCCGGCGATCAGATATGGTATCCTCTTGCTCTGTAGAAACCCCAGGTACTCCGCAGGTACGCCGTGGCTCACCAGGTGCAGCATATGACTGCCAGATCTCTCGTTCCCCCGATATCCGCTCCTCATCCGCCCCCGACCATCCACCACCATCAGCCATTTCTCGTGATCGGGACTGCTGACGACTTCATCGGGCAGGAAGTCGTGATACAGGGATTCCGCGTCGCCTTCCCACGCGGGAAGCGGTATGGACTCATCGCCCTCTCTCACAAACGAGCCACTTCCCTGCATTTCAGCCTCGGGGCGATGGATCTGGTTGATCCGCAGCGCCACCTGAATCCAGGCATCGCTCCCCCCGTACGGCTCCTCGTTCCTGGGATCCTCCATCTCCTCCCACTGCGTCCGATTCGGTCCCAGGGCCGTCCGACCGTCGAGAGATGCCGCTGTCAGCACCACGATGTACGGTCTGTCCACTGCTCTTGGCTCCTCAACGCCGTGTTGCCACGCGAGCCACCATCGCTCCACTCGGATCGACTCACCTCGCTTCAGGCGGCCGGCGGGCGTGGGCCGTGGCGTCCAAAACGCCTATTCGGGCTCCGCGATCCTCCTGGCCCAGTTCGTGGCGCGCTCAAGCTCTCCCTGACGCAGCGGCCCTTCCGTCCCTTCCACGATGAACCCTTCAGGCGGGGCGACCAGATCTCCCCCTTCTTTCTCCAGTCTGCCGGCAATCGGTCCAGCGGCGTACCCAAACAATCTGACCAGGAAGCTCAGTATGCCAGATTGCGTCTCCTCCACCGAGAACCTGGTGTCAAAGGCGGCTACCCGAACTCCGTCTAGACCGCCGGCAGGAATCCGTTTTAGGAGCTTCTTTGTCGCTGGCGTTGGCCGAAAACCCCGTGTTGGGGAACCCACGACGAGGATGTCCACCTCCGTCAGATCCTGAGGTTCCACATCTGTCACTCGGCGCGTCTCCACGTCCCCCAGTTGGGCGAGACCCCGGCCCATCGCCTGGGCGACCTGCTCCGTGTTGCCGAAGACCGAATCGTAGACGACAAGGGCTTTCATCGGAGAGACCTCCTGAGCTCGGATTCTATCGATCGGTATGCTGCCTGTGGCTGGACGCAGCCCGCCAACGCCCCGTTTGCATCCCCTACGGATACCCTCTCAGCATAACGGGCAGGAATACTTGATACCGGGAGTCGACCATCTCAACCAGCGCATCGAACGCCTTGAGGATGTCCCAGACCTCGAAGTTGCAGTGTCCGTGCTGGTCCACAGTGAAGTGGGTGTGAAGACGGCTGCGACCGGCCTCCCGCGTCAGTCTGGCGTATTCGGCCGCGTGCCAGTAGGGGACTACCTCATCGCCCGTGGTGTGCAACGTGACGAGAGGTCCACCGAGATTCCCGCTGGGTTGGTAGAACTGGGTCATCGTGAGCACCACGTCATCGTCGGCCCTGAACCGCTCCACCCCCGCGTTGAGTGCCTCGTCATCGTGCGAACCAGAGTAGTCTCGATCCCAGTTATCGAAGGGCTGCCCGCCGAGTTTCTCCTTGGCGTCCTCGGTAGCATAGACGTTGTACCACAGCAACTGTCTGATACTGGCGGTACTGATATCCTCAATATACTCGAAAGGGGACACGCCGGTAACCTGCAGGAGTTGATCCACCTTGGTCACGTTCTCCGTTGCCTCGATCTCCCCCTTAATGGTGTCTGTGAACAGTCCGGCCTCCCACTCCTCTACTACCTCTGCCGTGATGGTGAGAGCGCTGCCGGGCACGAGTCCGGGGAAGAAGTAGTCGAACACGATGCGGAAGTCCCCGAAGTGGTTGATCTGGCCCTGGAAGCTCCCGTAGGGCCCGCACAAGGCCAGACCGCCGTCATAGACGTCCGCGTGTTGCTCCATGGATAGCGTCGTGATCAGACCGCCTTCGGAAACGCCCACCAGGTAGATGCGGTTGGGTGTGCCCCACTCCTCGGTGAAGATGGTGACCACGTCGAGAAGATCGGAGATGGCCGGGAGCACCGCCAGTCCGTTCTCGGAGTAGCTCGTGGTGGCGAATCCGAATCGGAGGGAGGTGATGGTTTCCGTGATGGAGAAGCCGTCAAGAACCATCTGCTCCATCGGGATCTCGATTTCCCTATCGGGCGCCATGTAGCCGTGGGCGTAGACCGCTAGATCGTGGCCCGCTTCCCACCCGGCGGGGCGACAGATCAGAAACTTGGCGCCGCTCTCTTGTTCCCCGTCCCGGCACTCGGTGTTCGCCGCGGGCGCCACCACCTCTGTCGGTGACGTGTCGGTGAACGGGGGCGTGCCCGCCGCTGCAGACTGGGTCACGGCGACCACGAGCAGCATCGGTGCCACAAGCGCGACGGTCATCCTCAAGAGCTTCTTCATCTTCGTTTCCTTATGATGTCAATCTGAAGGGCTCGTCTGCTGCACTGGGCCAGCAGCAGCTGGCTCCATCCTCCGTCTGGAGGCGATCTGTGCAGCCGGCCCACCGCGGTGGCGGCGCCGCGTGCGGCTTGGGCACAGAAACCGCCTAACCCTCGCGCCTGATCAGCGGGAGCCAGATATGGTGAGGGGAAGCTGCGTCCATGACCTGCAGTATCTCAGCGTCCGGCGGGCCGGAGGCCAGTCCAATGGCGAAGAAGCTGTAGATCCGGTCGGGGTCAACCGTTATGGTGTCCGCGGTAACCGGAAAGCCTAACGCCCGGACCTCCAGGTTGTGGCTCCCGGCCGGGACGGTCACATACGGTGTGACATCGCCATAGACGATGCTCTCAAACAACGGCTGCCCTTCGAGGAAGATGGAGATGGGCACTGGAGCATCAGGCACCAGGTGGACGAAGCGTCCCCGAACCATCCCGGGTGGCGGATAGGTGATGACGTCGGTTATCACAATACCCTCGAAGCCGCTCGCCCCCGGGCCCGGCGCCAGCATCCCCGCTGCGACCAGCGTGTGATGCGCGTTGAACGGGGCGGTGATGTAATCAGTTAGTATCGGAACATCCGGACCTGGGGAGCTCAACGTGACCGTGTACGTGCCGGCGGCGATGTCAACATATTCGCTGATCTCCCCAAACCGAAATCCGGTGAACAATGTATCGTCATGGAACAACACGTCGAGTTCGGGTGCGTCGGGAGACGCGTGGACGAACCGTACGCGCGCCCTATCCCGGGACGTTGGTGCCGACCCGGAGCCCGTCTCGGCCAAGACCGCGAGCGTGACCGCGGTCATACCCAGTGCTAGGACGGCAGATATCAGAATTGCGCGTTTCATGGTGGTCAGCCTCCCTTCAACGGTGGTAGCTGCAATCGATGCGCTGGTCCTGATCGGACGCATTCAGGATCCCAGATGGCACGGGACGGGTCTGGCCGAAGCGCAGATCGCTTCAGAGCGGAACCCCTCCCCTGATGGGGGTTTGCGCCTTGCGAGTCCTCGTCCCGCGAGCCTTCGTGAGCTGGCGTCTGTGCCAACCAGGAGAACCGGGAGTGCCGCCCCTGCAGGGGCAGGAATCCCGCCACATGTACCAGTATACCACACCTTGGACCCAGCAGTCAACTGGTATTCTTGCAGGGC
>SKQX01000091.1 GCA_007118795.1 Thermoflexales bacterium
GAGCCAGCGTAGTTGTTGGCGAAGTACGCCTGTACTCCGATGTCGACGAAAGGAGCAGCATACATACCGACGCGCCGCGCGGCCTCCGACGCCGTAGGCCAGTTGGGGACTTCCCTATCGCACGCACTGGCACCGGCAGAGAAGCAGGCGTGGCTGAGGATGACCACGGCATCGGCTGCCATGCGGCCTGACAGACCCGTGCGGATATCGTCCGGGTGGACGAAGGAGTTACCCAGGTGGAACCCGCCGACCAGGTCCGGGTGGGTGCACGATTCCGACCAGTAGACTCCGTGCCCCATGTAGAGCAGCAAGTTGGCCCCAGTGGCCGCGTCTACCACCTCATCCCATCCGAAGTCGCCCTCACCGAAGTAGAAGGTGTCGACGGAAACGTCATGCTGACGCAGCACCTCCACCGCCCGCGCCATGTCGGCTCGATTGTCCTGTGTCCGGACGCCTCCATCCCCGACGATGGCCACAGCCCGCAGACCATCCCCCTGAGTTTCTCCGTTCGACAGGATCGACAAGTAGCGGTGCGCCGGATGCTGGCGATCAACCCCGGGCACAGCGGACGACAGGGCTCGCATCCCGGCATCCACTGACTGCACCGTCGCAGCCGGAGACCGGATCAGTCCAGCCGTCAGAATCAGGATGGCTAGCGACCGAGCCATCACGCTCTTCAGGGCCCAACCCTCCCGACGATTTTCCCGAGTTGAAGCGCCCCCTTAAGCATCAGGGCGGCTGTTCTCTGTTGTCTGAATGGTACTGGGTCGATACTCACGATGAGCCATTCTAGCCCATCGTTCCACCTGGTCAAGTGGGCGCGGAGTCGGTGATGGAGAGCGACACCCACCCGCCGACATCAACTCCGGTGTCGAGATCATAAGACACTGGCCATCCTCCGCCCCACTCGTAAGCTAGCAGACAGCGTGCGGTGCCAGGCATTGGCGAGGCCCATTTGACCGTTGGGCGTGCGACCCACTCAAGATGCAGGAAACCGCTCTAGCGTTGTACCGCTGGGAGCTCACTTGTGGGAGCTGCGGAAGCACAGTAATATCGGGGACTCTCAGTCGCACTTCCGTCGCTGCCCGAATCCGCAAGCGCCCACCGGATGGGTCATCGGCAAATTCGTAGCGTGCAGCAAGCGGCGAACTCCGCGGTGCTTCTCGTATGTAGCCAGAGGCATAGTAGAATCGCTTAGGTCGATGTGCAGCTGCGACCGAGTCCTGCCGGTACGACTCATTCCATCCCACACTGGGGAGCCGTTTGTTTGACATGAGGGTTTCAAGAGAGTATACTATCAGGTAGAGGATAGGGTTCCCATTCTGATCGAAAGGCCCTCGAGCAGATCGTCCGCCTGACTTCGACCGGCGTCTCGGAGGGGCGGCCGGGAACAGCGAATACGCGGTCGGAGACGGATGTTGGGGAGTGTGCCGGAAGGAGACGACGGATGAACAAGTGGAGGATGGTCACTCTGCTGGTCGTAGCGCTGCTGGCTGCCCTAACCACGGCGGGGCAGGCGAGCACCAGCCCCGTGCTGACGCTCGAGGTCGACGGCGTCATCAACCCCTTTTCGGCCAACTACCTGGAGCGGGGCCTGGGCCTGGCCGAGGAGCAGGGCGCCCAAGTCGTCATCATCACCCTGGACACGCCCGGGGGACTGGAGTCGGCCATGCGCGATATCGTGCAGATGCTCCTCGACTCCCCCGTCCCCACCGTGGTCTACGTCACGCCCCGGGGAGCCCGAGCTACGTCGGCCGGCATGTTTGTGCTCCTGGCCGCCGACGTGGCCGTGATGGCCCCCGCCACCCACGTTGGCGCAGCGCACCCGGTGCCCCTGGGGGTCGACGTCAGTGACGTCATGGACGAGAAGATGGTCAGCGACGCCGCCGCGCTGATCCGCAGCGTGGCGGAGACTCGGGATCGGAACGCCGAGTGGCCCGAGAGAGCGGTTCGCGAGAACCTTTCTGTAACCGCGTCCGAAGCTCTGGAGCTGAACGTCATCGATCTGGTGGCGGAGAACCTGGACGATCTGCTGGCCCGATTGGACGGCCGCGAGGTCGCGGGGGTGACGCTGCTCACCAGCGAGGCTCCTGTGCAGGCCGAACCGATGACCCTGACCGAGCGGTTTCTGCACATCATCACCGAGCCCAACATCGCCTACCTGCTCCTGTCGCTGGGCACTCTGATGGTACTCGCCGAGCTGGCGGATCCGGGGTTGGTCATCCCGGGAGTGGGCGCAGCGGTCGCCTTCGCCCTGGCCTTCGTGGGGCTGGGGAGCCTGCCGGTGAACTGGGCCGGATTCGGGTTGTTGGTCCTCTCCGTGATCATATTCCTGGTGGGTCTGCTCACTGACACGGAACCGATCGTCACCTTTGTGGGATTGGTTCCGTTCATCCTGGGTTCTCTCCTCCTGTTCTCCCCCTTCTCCCCCACCTCCCCGGCGATGCCGGTGGTGCAGGTGAGTCCCTGGCTGATCGCAGTCATGGCCGTCAGCATCGTAGGGTTCAGTTTCCTGGTCTTGCAGGCCATCCTGAGGGCCAGCCGTCAGCCCCCTCGGGCGGGCGCCCAGCGGTTGGTGGGCCGCACAGGCACTGCGCTGACCGATCTGACGCCGGCGGGACAGGTATATGTGGACCTGCAGGATTGGAGCGCGGTGGCAGTGGCGGGGGAAATCCGCGCCGGCGAACCCGTGCGAGTTACTGGCGTCGCCGGCGTGCGACTACAGGTCGCGCCGGCGGAAGCACATCTTGAGGATTCTTCACAGACAAACAAGGAGATGTAGAGATGGAACTGATCATCATAGGGCTTCTGGTCTTCTTAGGGCTGGTCCTGATCACTATGTCGGTCCGGATCGTCCCCGAGTATCGCCGCCTCGTTGTCTTCCGCATGGGGCGCTTACTGGGATCGAAGGGGCCAGGGATTCTGTTTCTGATCCCCTTCGTGGATCGGGGTGTGATGGTGGATCTGCGGGAGGTGTTCTTCGACGTGCCGCCGCAGACGTGCATCACGGCCGACAACGCCTCGGTCTCCATCGATTTCCTGGTCTACGACAAAGTGATCGACCCAGAGCGCAGTGTGCTGGAGGTGGAGGACTTCACCGGTGCGGCCCGCGGGCTGGCGATCACCACGCTGCGCGCGGTGGTCGGCGCGATGGACCTGGACGACGTGCTCTCCAAGCGGGACGACATCAACCGCATCCTGCACGAGAAACTGGACGACGTCACCGACCGTTGGGGGATCCGCGTTATGGCCGTCGAGATCCGCGAGGTGGTACCGCCCCGGCCCATCGAGGAGGCGATGACCCGCCAGATGGCCGCCGAGCGTGATCGCCGCGCCATGGTCGCCGAGGCTCAGGGCAAGCGGGAAGCGACCATCGCGGTGGCTAACGGGGACAAGCAGGCAGAGATCCTGAAGGCGGAGGGCGACCGGCAGGCCGCCATTCTACGCGCCGAGGGCTTCGCGCTGGCGCTGGGCGAGATCTACAAAGTAGCCCAGGACATCGACACCAAGACGATGACCCTCCAGTACCTTGATGCCCTGAAGAAGCTGGGCGAGGGCGACGCGACCAAGTTCATTATCCCCAGCGAGTTCGTCAATCTGGCGCGGCCGCTGGCGGAGAACGCCCGCGGCGCGTTCGCTGAGGAAGAATAGACACGCTGCCGCAAGAGGAGCGTTGCACACCGTCGTTGCGACGCTCCTTCTCTGTCTCCGGCAGCAAGGCAGGACGTGCGCCAACCACCGGCGGGTCCGCTTCCGCGGCACTGGCACTCTACTACTCTGGAGTCCTGATCCCGACATCCTCCAACGGAGGTCGTCGCCCTGGTGGGCGCGATGAACAGAAGCTGGCTCCGTTGCAGCAGACCTACGACGTTCCGCTCGTGGTCACCAACATGGAGGTGGTCCCAGTGTGTTTCGACGGGGACTGTGTTTCTATGTAAGTCCCAAGCCATAGCATAGGAGCCTCGCCATCCAGGTCCTGAAGGCTAGAAAGCACCTACTCTGCGGGGTGCGAATGGCGCCTCCTGAGTCACCATTTCGCTCCTCAGGAGCTTCCTCACTTCAGCCGCCCCCGTCCCAAGATAGGCCAGACGATCTCCACGGTGCCGTCACGGAGGCCGTAGAGTTGATCGTAGAGGAAAACCGTGGCGTCACCGTAGCCGACTATGAAGTCGAACCTGTCGCCCACTGCGACGGTATCATTGGGCTGGTCCAGCGTCATTGTCGCGTGTTCCGCCGACATAGAGATGTGCTTCATGCCCTCGAGCCCGAGCGGCTCCGGCGTCCATTGCCACGCGGGCAACGCCTTAAAGCCCGCATCGAAGATGATTCGCTCCGGCGCCGGGCGGCTGGTCACGATACTCTGAACGAAGAGAGAGGGCTCGGTCCTCATCCCCCACTTCCTGTAGGTGACGTCACAGAAGGTACCGCCGCCGGCTTGCACCTCGGTGATGCCGGGATGACGGGGCGTCAGATAGACCGTTCCACTGCCGCCGCAACTCACGATGTTTACCGGCAGCCCGGCGTCACGGCACCGGGCCGCGCTGTCCGTGAGCAGACCCACCGCCTGCTCCACCTCACGCCGCTTCGTCTGTGGATCCTCAATGCCGACCGTGTGTCCCTCCCAGGCCATCAGGCCCAGATAATGTAGACCGTCCGTACCGTGAACGACTCGCGACAGCTCCACAGCAGGTTCGCCTGGAGCGACACCGGCC
>SKQX01000074.1 GCA_007118795.1 Thermoflexales bacterium
CCAGCTGTCCCAGTCATCCTCATCCAGCCCGTCCTCAATGCTGATGATCGGGTACTTCTCTACCCAGTCGGCGTAGAAATCCACCATCTCAGCCCCGGTTAGCTCCCGACCCTCCTTCTTCAGGATATACTTGCCATCCACGAAGAATTCGCTAGCAGCGGGATCCAGCGCGATGCGGATGTCGTCTCCGGCCGTGTAGCCCGCCTTCTCCACAGCTTCTAGGATGATCTCGATGGCTGCCTCGTTGGTGTCCAGGCTGGGCGCGAAGCCGCCTTCATCACCCACGCTGGTCGACTTCCCCTCAGTCTTGAGCACGGTCTCTAGCGCGTGATAGACCTCAGTTCCCCACCGGAGAGCTTGGGCGAAGCTCTGTGCCCCCACAGGCACAATCATGAACTCCTGCAGGTCGGGGCCGTCCATCGCGTGCTCACCGCCGTTGAGGATATTCATCATCGGCACCGGAAGCACGTGGGCGTACACCCCCCCGATGTAACGGTACAGGGGCAGCTGCAGCGTGTTTGCAGCTGTCTTCGCCGCAGCCAGCGACACACCCAGAATGGCGTTGGCGCCCAGCCGCTCCTTGTTCGGTGTCCCGTCCAGCTCCAGCATGATGGCGTCGATCCCCGTCTGATCGGTCACGTGCCACCCGATCAGCTCTGGTGCGATGACGTCGGTCACGTTTGCCACCGCCTTACCGACACCCATGCCCCCGTACCGATTCTCGTCCCCATCGCGCAGTTCCAGGGCCTCATGTACGCCCGTCGATGCCCCCGAAGGCACGGCGGCGCGTCCCCAGGTTCCGTCCACCAGGATGATCTCTACTTCCACCGTCGGATTCCCGCGGGAATCGAGAATCTGACGCGCGATGATAGCTTCCATCTCCGTTGTTATCATAGGTCCTCCATATCCCTCCGTTGGCCCACCTGCCCGCTGGCTACGAGAGCCCCATCAACCCATACAGGCGCTCAAAGTCGAAATGCTCGGCGAACAGGGACTCAAAGGCTTCCAGCTTCGTCTCTTGGCCTAACCGCGTCTTTCCAAAGACCTGTTCGATCCGCTCCACCGTCTCCAGGGTGTTCTGGCGCACCAGCAGGATGGGCACACCGATCTCCTCGCCTCGACGTATCACCTCGGGCATTGGGCGCAGGTTGCCCGTCAGAATGAGACACCGGGTCGCCGTCTGCAGCCCGACCAGCTGCATATCAGAGCGGTCGCCGCCTGTGATCAGAGCCTTGGCGCCGGGCACCCGACGAATTCGGGGCAACGCCTGGTCCACTCCCATAGCGCCCACCACAAATCGCTCGATGAGCACGTCCGCCTTATCTGGTCGTGCCAGGAACTCGGCCTTCAGCACATCCGCCAGTTCGCCCACACTGATCGCCTGCAGTTCCTCCTGGAACGGAATCGTGCCCAGAACACGGATGCCCTGCTGCTCCAGGCAGGGGGTGCAGATCTTCAACGAAAGCTTCAGCTCGCTCCTTGGCACGACGTTGACCATCGTGCCCACCAGATGATCATACAAATGCTGGTAGGCCGCAATGCAGTCATCTCCTTGGTTGATCCGGTTCCGATAGCGGACGATCGCCAGCGCAGACAGGTCGAGTGCCTCTGTGACACTCCTTGGATCGAGCCCCAGGCTCAGGCCCTCTCTCAGAGAGCTCCCCCCCTCCACCAGCATGATCTCTTTGCCAGCCTTAGCCTTCTCGTAGGCTGTCTTCACCTCCGCCATCAGGTCTCGATCCGCGCAGCCACACCGCATCTCCCGAGCGAGAGACGGGGTGAGCAATACACCTATCAGTTCTTCCGTGGATTCCTCCAGCTCCAGCGTCCGCCGAACGAAGTCCGCATCCTCGTCCAGGGTGCGACCGGGAGCCGGCTCCCACGGCTGCGTCGACAGTGGCTTGAAATAACCCACTTGGTACCCTTCGCGTCTGAACCGTCTACCCAGCGCCAGGCAGACCGCTGTCTTGCCCGAGAAGGGCTCGATCGATGTCACATACAACGCCTTCATAGGTTGCTCCTTTTCTTGATCATAAGGGCAGATAGTCTAACTGGACTCTGACTCCAGGACCAGACGCATGTCGATTGCTACGGCTCCCTGCCCCTCGTCGAAGACCGTCAACGGGTTGATGTCCAGCTCCACAATCTCGGGGAAGTCGGTCACGAGTTGGCTGACGCGCATCAACGCGTCGACCATGGCTTCGTGATCGGCCGGCGACTCGCCCCGCACCCCTTCCAGCAGCGGGTACGAGCGGATCTCGCGAATCATCTCTCGAGCTTGCTGCTGGCTAAAAGGGGCGATCCGGAAGGCTACGTCTCTTAAAGCCTCAACGTAGATCCCGCCGAGGCCAAAAGCGACCAGCGGTCCAAACTGAGGATCTCGGTTCATACCCAATAGGATCTCGCGCCCCTCTCGCACCATCTCCTGCACCAGACAACCCCACACCCGGGCATCGGGCACATACCGACCGGCTCTGTAGACGATGAGATCGAATGCATCCCTCACATCACCTGGGGAGTTCACATTCAACTTCACCCCGCCCACGTCTGTCTTGTGCAGAATATCTGGGGAGGCAACCTTGAGCACCACGGGGTACCCGATACGCTCCGCCATCTCCACCGCTTCTTCCGGCGTCTCAGCTAGATGGGACTCGGGGACCGGAAATCCGTAAGCTTCCAGCACCTCGCGTGCCTCCGCGTCGCCGATCGCGACGCGCCCTTCTTCGCGCACCTGGTCGAACAACTCTCGCACCGGTGGCTGACAGACCTCGCAGGGCTCCGGTTCGAACACCGGTCGGTCCTTTTCTCGTCGGTAGCTGTCCATTGCGGCCAGCGCCGCCGCGACGCGTTCCGGGAACGGGTAGTTCGGCACGTCGTACTCCCGCAAGACGCGGATACCCGCGTTGATGCGAGACTCTCCCATGAAACAGGCCAACACCGGCTTGTCGGATTCCTGCGACAGCTGCCCTACCGCGTGAGCGGTACTCTCGATCTCCGTCATGGCCTGGGGCGTGACGATAACGATCACGCTGTCCACGTTGGAATCATCCAACACCAGCTTGATGGCGTGTTCATACCGATCGGCCAGGGCGTCCCCCAGGACATCCACCGGATTCGCAGCACTCGCCGCTCCGGGCAGATACTCCTTCAGTGCCTGCACCGTTTCACCGCTCAGCCGTGGAATCTCCAACCCGGCCCGCTCCACCGCGTCGGTGGCCAGGATGCCGGGTCCACCTGCGTTCGTGACGATGCCCACCCGATTCCCCTGTAGAAGAGGCTGATACGCGAAACCCAGCGCGTAGTCGAAGACCTGCTCCATCGATTCGGCTCGCGTCACGCCCGCTTGCTTGAAAGCCGCCACATAGGCCTCCTCAGACCCCGCCAGGCTGCCGGTGTGCGAGGAGACCGCCCTCGAGCCCGATTTCGTCACGCCGGACTTGATCGCTACCACCGGCTTGTTCCGCGTGACGTCGCGCGCCACCCGCATAAACTCCTGCCCGTCAGGCAATCCCTCGACGTAGATCAGGATGACGCGGGAGTTCGGATCGTCGCCCCAGGCCTTCAGCAGATCCGTCTCACTCACGTCAGCCTTGTTACCCAGACTGACGAACTTGGAGAAGCCGATCCGTCCCGCCATCGCTATGTCGAGCACCGCTGTGCCCAGGGCGCCGGACTGGGACATAAAAGCCATAGGACCGCTGGGCGGCATCCCGGCGGCGAAGGTCGCGTTCATCGGAGTATCTGTGTCGATCACCCCCAGGCAGTTCGGACCGATGACCCGGAGCTCGTACTCCTTGGCGATGTCCATCAACTCCCGCTCGCGTTCCAGGCCTTCGCGCCCTGCCTCTCGGAAACCCGCGGTGATGATCACAACGGCGGGGACGCCCTTCTCGCCGCACTCCCGTAGCACGTGCGGAACGATCTTGGAGGGGACCACAATGATCGCTAGACCCACCGAATCCTCGACATCGAGAACCGACTCGTACGCTTTCAACCCCAGGATCTCCTCGGCTTTAGGGTTGATGGGATAGAGGCTGCCTTCATAGCCACCTTCTTTCAGGTTATTCAAGACGGCGAAACCCAGCTTCTGGGGGTCTCTTGATGCACCAATGACAGCAACTGAATCCGGCTGGAAGAAATTATCTAGCATGCTATCCTCGCAAGTTCCTCGTAGTTCCGCTACCAAAGCCATCATGATCATATAATAAACGGAAGGATTTGGCAACACAGGGACTTATCATTCTTCTGTGGCCAAGGTCACTGGTGATGGCAGTACAATCCCGTAAAAAGAAGCGGCGTGTGGTACACTTCGGTGAAATGGCGTATAGATCACCGACCCGAGAGGGCGAAGGGACTACACGCCGTGCGCAGGTCACCGGCACTTGGGAGCGCAAGATGATGGCCCGGATTGGCTCACGGAAGCCTCGGACTCGGTTTTGCGAGATCTTGACCGTTGTGCCGTTCACCTCAACGGCGAGAATGACAAAGCTCTATTTGACAACAGGCGAATAGGAGCGGGGCGCACCAGTCACACCGACACGGCTTGCGCGGGCGCGCCTGCCACCTGACCCCGAGGCGACCTTTCTCCCCCCCTAGCCTCCGCAGTCGTGCCCCCTCCTCCCCGAGAGCTTGGGCAGTCGTGACCCCTCTCCCCCCTTGGGGGAG